>JBIIBX010000034.1:0-11120 GCA_044239185.1 Schleiferiaceae bacterium
CTTCCACATTGTTGACCTGCACGCGTGGGACCATCTCCTTTTCTTGGTGGTCCTGGTCTCGGTTTATGGCTTGGAGCATTGGCGGCAGTGGGCATCCGCAACCGCTTTGTTTTCCGTGGGCCACACCATGAGTTTGGTTGTTGCCATGTCCGCGGGGGTTCCCTTGAACGAGCGCGTCGTGGAAATGGCCATTCTTCTGACCCTATTGGTCACTGCGCTCGCCAATTTGCATCCCCGTTCCATCCGCCCCAAAGGATACCGACGTGCCTGGGGTGCCGCCGTATTTGGCCTCATCCACGGACTGGGCTTTGCCAAAGACTTCCGGGGAATGCTACTCAACGACGAGTTGGACTTTGTTTCTCTGTTGGCTTTTACCGGAGGCATCGAACTGGGGCAAATGGCCGTGGTGTTGGTGGCCCTTTCTGCCGCTACTTTGTTGGAATCGGCTGCCAAGTGGCGTCCCAAGGAATGGGTATTTTTCTGTTCCGGTGGCACTTTGTTTTTGACCCTTTATTTGCTCATGCCCTACTTTACGGGCACCCCCTAAACGATTAATCTCTCCTGCATGCGTTCGTATTCCCTCTTGCCCTTTGCTGCTGCTTTGCTCCTTTGCGGAACGGCCGCGGCCCAGTCGGTTCCCTTTGACCGAACCAACCAATCCAAATTTCGCCAGTTGGGTACGGAACTCCCGACCCCCAATAGCTACCGCACAGCGAGTGGTGCACCCGGTGCCGCTTACTACCAGCAGCAGGCGGACTACGACTTGGAGGTATGGCTCAACGAGGACACCCACACCTTGAAAGGAAAGGGGACCCTCACGTACACCAACCGATCTCCAGACGCGTTGTCGTATGTGTGGCTGCAGTTGGACCAGAACGAGAAGAATCCCAATTCCATGACGCAGCAAACCCGACGGGGGAATGCGCTTTCGGACAAGATGACTCCGGAACGTTTGGAGGATTTCTTCTACGACTTCCCCGGTGGATTCACCATCGACGAAATGGCCCAAGCCGGCAAACCCTTGAAGTACACCGTGGTGAATACCATGATGCGCGTGGATCTGCCCCAGCCGTTGCGCCCCGGTCAAACCCTTCAACTCCAGATGGCATGGCACTTTACCATCAACGACCGGATGCAGGACGGCGGTCGTTCGGGGTACGAGCATTTTAAAGAAGAAAACAACACCCTGTACACCTTGGCGCAGTTCTTCCCGCGCATGGCGGTCTACGGAGACAACGTGGGATGGCAGCACAAGCAATTCCTGGGCATGGGCGAGTTTACCCTTCCCTTCGGAAATTACCGGGTACGCATTCACGTTCCAGCGGATCACTTGGTAGCAGCCACCGGGGAACTCCAAAACGAGACCGACGTACTCACCGCCGAACAGCGCAAACGCTACGCCAAAGCCCGCACCAGTTTTGACAAACCGGTACTGGTGGTAAACCAAAAAGAGGCCGAAGCGGCCGAAAAAGGCCGGGCCAAGTCCTCCAAAACCTGGGAGTTCAAGGCAACCAATGTTCGGGACTTTGCTTTTGCTACGTCGCGCAAATTTATCTGGGACGCCATGGCAGTTAAAGTGGGCGGCAAGACCATTATGGCCGAGAGTTTCTACCCCAAGGAGGGCAATCCCCTGTGGGAACAGTACAGCACCCGCGTCGTGGCCCACACCATTGCTACCTACTCCAAATTCACGGTGGACTACACCTATCCCCGGGCCATTTCCGTGCATACCGCAGACATCGGCATGGAATACCCCATGATTTGCTTCAACGGCGGGCGCCCCGAAAAAGACGGCACCTACTCCGAAGGCACCAAATACGGCATGATAGGCGTCATCATTCACGAGGTAGGCCACAATTTCTTCCCCATGATCATCAACTCCGACGAACGCGACTGGACGTGGATGGACGAAGGCCTCAACACCTTTGTGCAGTACCTCACCGAAGTGGAGTGGGACCGGGATTACCCTGCCCGACGGGGTCCAGCCTACCGCATTGTGGACTACATGAAGTCTCCCGCCAGCGAGCAGGTTCCCATCATGACCAATTCGGAGTCTTTGCTGCAATTTGGAAACAACGCTTACGGCAAGCCCGCCACCGCCCTCAACATCCTCCGGGAGACCGTTTTGGGCCGCGAACTGTTCGACTTTGCCTTCAAAACCTACTGCGAACGCTGGGCGTTCAAACACCCCTCTCCCGCGGACTTTTTCCGCACGATGGAAGACGCGAGCGGCACAGACCTGGACTGGTTCTGGCGCGGATGGTTTTACACTACCGAACCCTGCGACCAAGCCCTTGTCCAAGTGCGCATAGCCGGCATGCCCGAATTTCCGGACCAAGCCAAGGCCCGCCGTGTAGAATTGGAGCGGAGCAAGCGCAACGCCCACATTGGCTACCCCCGCAACCAAAAGAACAACCCGCCCACCGTGGTGGACCGTTTTCCGGAAGCGTCGGACTTTTACAACACGGCCTACAAACGTTCCGAATTAACCAAGGCCGAGGCCGCCCTGGCAAAGAGCCAAATGGAAACCTGGAAAAGTGCAGCGGACAAGCGTGCTGGAACGGTTTTTCACGAATTGACCATTGCCAACCGCGGCGGGCTAATCATGCCGGTATTGATCCGTTTCACCTTGGAAAACGGCCAGGTCATCGACGAGCGTCTTCCTGCCGAGGTCTGGTTGCGCAACGAAACGCAATTTGTTAAGACCTTCCCACTTCCTGGCAAGGCGGTGAAGATTGAGCTAGACCCCCAGCTGGAGACCGCTGATATTGACACCGAAAACAACGTGTGGCCGGCCCAATCCCAAATGCATTTGGAATGGTCTCCCAGCAACTCCGGCCGCGGTGGTCGTCCCGGCAACCCCATGCAGGAAGCAGGGTTGGGTAAGTAGGATGGCTGCCAACCGGGCAGAAGCATCCCGAATTGGGGCGCTTTGCGCCGGTGAGGCAGGTACAAAAAAAACCGCCCGCTCCGTATCAGTCGGAGCGGGCGGTTTTTTTGTTTCCACCAAAAGTTACATCCGTTTCCAAACCCACCGGTCTCCGGGGGCAAGCCCAATGCGCTTGGCCGTTCCTCCAGGCACTTCAACCACCACATTGGCCGGTCCCTCGGAAGGGCGGGGGGTGTCCGTCAAGGGTGTGCAGTTTTCTTGAATGCTGACTACCGTCCCTTGGCTGTTGATAAATACAATATCCAAAGACACATAGGTGTTTCGCATCCAAAAGCTTTGCGGTTCTTCTGCTCCCATCAGGAACACCATGGCCATGTCTTCGGCCATTTCTTTGCGGTACATCATGCCATACTGCACTTCGTCCGGACGTTCGGCTACCTCTACCCGGAAGTTTTGGAGCGTGTCGCCCGTAGTTGCGGACAAAAAAGAACCGACGCCCTCTTGGGTGAAAGGAGGTGAATACGATGCCGAATTTTCGGAGGCATTTTCTTGGTGCTCGTACACAGAGCCCGAGTTTTGTCTTTGGCACGCAGGTCCAACCTGCAGAGCCACAAAACCGATTCCCGCGAGCAACAGCAGGGCCATGCCTACTTTTTGGATTGTTTTTTTCATGGCAAAATCAAGAATGAGAGGCGTTCTTTACTTTCTGGAAGGACGCCCAAATCAAATAAACACCGGCAAGGACAAGAGGCAAACTGAGCCATTGCCCCATGTTCAAGGCCATTCCCGCTTCAAATGCGCTCTGGTTGGCCTTTAAAAACTCAACTGCAATTCGGAAACCAAAGACCCCCACCAAAAACCATCCAAAGGTGCGTCCTGGGAACTCCAAGTCCCCTTGTCGGGACCGGCGCATCAAAAAGAAGTAGACCAACAAATAAAACAAGGCCTCGTACACCTGGGTCGGGTGGCGCGGAATACCGTAGCCCAACAGGGCCACCTCTCCGGACTCCAAAAGAACAGGCTTTTCCGAAGGAGCACCTATAAAATGCATCCGATCCACGGGGCGGGCTTGCAAATGGGGGAGGAGCTGTCCTTGCCACAATGCTTCCAACTCGCCCGATCCCATGCCTTGCACGGGTTTCACCACCAATCGGTACGCAGGCAGGGAGAGGGAGTCCGTGACCAAGTCGGGCCGTTGTTCGTCGGCTTCCAGGCGGGCGGATGCCAACGCATGTCCGTAGTGGTTTTCAATCAAGTCCAAAACGGGGCGCGCAAAGACGGTTTGGGCCACCGAATTGTCCGGTTCCCCATAAATCTCCGAATTCATCAAGTTGCCTGTCCGAATAAACACCGCCGCCAACGCCACGGTAATGACAAGCCGGTCCATCATCCACAAATAGGGCTTCCGAATTACGTATTTGGCATACCAGAACATGGCAACCAAAATGGCCGCAGCTGCTCCGTGGCTGGCCAGGCCTCCTTCCCAAACGTACAAAATCTCGACCAGGTGGTCTTGGTAATAGGCCCAATCGTAAAAGAATACATGCCCCAAACGCGCACCTACCACCGTAGCCGCTACCATCGCGGTGAGCAGGGTGTCCAATTGATCTTGGGTAAGGCCGGCCGCTGCAAACCACTTGCGCATTTGCCGGTATCCCAAGAAAAACCCGCCCGCAAACAGCAAACTGTAGTAGCGCAGTGTAAAAAAGCCGAGGTCCAAACCGTTTTCCGCGGCCCAGGTAAAGGAGGTAGATGCCAACATGCTTTAAAGGTAAAGAATCAAAAGGTCTATTGTTCCCTATTGGGGTTTGTGTTTTTTGGCACAGGGTCGTATCCCGACGTTCCCCACGGGTGGCATTTGGAAAGACGACGCAGTCCCATCCAACTTCCCCGCAACGCGCCCCATTCGAGAATCGACTCCACCATGTACGCGGAGCAGGTGGGTGTGTGCCTGCACGACGCCGGGGTAAATGGGGAAATCACGTAGCGGTAAATCCCTACAAGGAGAAGAAGGGGAAGGGCCGCCAGATTCTCGGCTAATTTTTGCAGGGTCATGGGAATCGCTCCTAAAAAAAACTCACCGCTCCACCGCGTAGGTCGTGCCGTCTTTGCCGTCCTTTAAAACGACTCCTCCTTGGGCCAACCACCCGCGGATGGCGTCGCTGGTTTGGAAGTCTTTTTCTGCACGCGCCTTTTGGCGCAACTGAATCACCGCTTCCATGGCGGCGTCTAAAGCCGCGGCCAAGGTCTCGGACCCTTCGGTGGCCGAAGCGTGCAAGCCCAAAACATCGTACAACCAGGATCTCAAATGGGCGAGCAACGCGTGTGCATCGTCGTCCGTCAACCGTTCCCGGCCGTCCGCATCTGCTTGAATGGCTTTTACGGCGTCAAACAGGTGGGCAATGAGAATTGGGCTGTTGAAGTCGTCGTTCATGGCTTCCACGCAGGCTTCTTGCCAGGTGGAAACGGACCAGGCACTGGGGCCAGCGAACTGTTGCTCTTTTCGGGATTCCAAAAGGGCCACCGCAGCCACCAACCGATCAAACCCTTTCTCCGCCGCCAACAACGCGTCGTTGCTGAAGTCCAGCACACTGCGGTAATGCGCTTGCAGCATGAAGAAACGCACCACAGACGGGGCAAATCCCTGGGTCAGGTGCGGGGTGTCTCCGCTGAACAATTCACCGGGCAACAAGGTATTGCCCGTGCTCTTGGACATGCGTTTTCCGTTGAGCGTAAGCATGTTGGCATGCATCCAGACCCGGGCTCCGTCGGTGCCGTTGCACCCGTTGTTTTGGGCCACCTCGCATTCGTGGTGGGGGAATTTCAGGTCCATCCCGCCTCCGTGAATGTCGAACGATGTTCCCAAATACTTGGTGCTCATTACGGAACACTCCAAGTGCCAGCCGGGAAATCCTTCTCCCCATGGAGAAGGCCACCGCATAATGTGGTAAGGAGACGCTTTTTTCCACAGCGCAAAATCCATGGGGTTCCGTTTTTCGGACTGTCCGTCCAAATCCCGGGTGCCGGCCATCAATTCTTCCACCACCCGGCCCGACACTTTTCCGTAGTCGTGCGTCTGGCGGTAGGTCTCCACGTCAAAATAAATGGAACCGTTGGCTTCGTAGGCCAGTCCACGTTCCAGAAGCAGTTTGCACGCCTCAATCTGTTCCACAATGTGGCCCGTGGCCGTCGGCTCAATGCTGGGCGGGAGTGCGTTGAATTGGCGCATGACATCGCGGAACCCTACGGTGTACCGCTGCACAATTTCCATGGGCTCCAAAGACTCCAGTCGGGCCTTTTTCGCAATCTTGTCTTCGCCTTCGTCCGCATCGTTTTCCAAGTGCCCGGCATCCGTGATATTCCGCACGTACCGAACCTGGAATCCCAGGTGCTTCAAGTACCGAAAGACCAGGTCGAAACTAAGAAACGTGCGCACATTGCCCAAGTGCACATCGGAGTACACCGTTGGGCCGCATACGTACAACCCTACATGGGGAGGGTGCAAGGCCTCAAAGGGTTCTTTTTGACCCGAAAGCGTGTTGTAAATCTGCAAACTCATGCGCCAAATTTTGTGTCCAAGCGGATATAGTCCATCAAGTCCCGACGCAGTTTTTCTTCCTCCAAGAAACGGCCGCCGTATTCGGCTGTAACCGTGCTGCTGTCGATGTCCCGAATCCCGCGCGCGTTCACGCACAGATGCTTGGCATCGATGATGCAGGCTACGTTGGGGGTACCCAAGGCCTCTTGCAAGGCGGCCACAATTTGGCGGGTCAACCGTTCTTGCACTTGCGGGCGTTTGGCGAAAAAGTCTACAATGCGGTTCATTTTGCTCAAACCGATCACCTTCTCTTGGCTCAAATAAGCGATGTGGGCCCGTCCCACAATGGGCAGCATGTGGTGTTCGCACGTGGAGTAGACCACAATGTTTTTTTCCACCAGCATTTCGCCGTAGTGGTAGCTGTTTTCAAACGTATTCAAGGAGGGTTTTCGCTCCGGATTCAAACCACCAAACGTCTCTTTTACGTACATTTTAGCGACCCGTCGGGGCGTTCCTTGCAACGAATCGTCGGTCAAATCCAGGCCCAATGTATCCAAAATCGTGCGCACGGCCCCTTCAATGCGTTCGATTTTTTCCTCGTCGCTCAGGGCAAATGCATCCGGGCGCAGAGGCGTTTCTACAGACCCAAAAGAATGGGCCAAGTCGCGGTCTTCCAAGGATTCTTGTGGATTCATGCCACAAAGGTACGGGCTTTCACGGGGATTCGGTACCTTTGTGCCCATGAGTATCTCCGTGAGCATCATTGGGACGGGCAGCGTGATTCCGGACCAAATTGTACCGAACAGTGCATTTCTGGACAGGGAATTTTACGACGAAAAGGGCCACCCTTTTCCGCATTCCAACGAAGTCATAATCCAAAAATTTGAGCAGATAACCGAGATTCGGGAGCGCCGGTGGGCCAACCCCGAGGAACTGTGTTCTACGTTGGGTACCCGCGCAGCGGCCCATGCCTTGGTGGACTCCGGCATCGATCCAGAAACCTTGGACCTCATCATTGTTACCCACAATTTTGGCGACTTGGCGTTCGGTTCTCGCCACAACGACCAAATGCCCACGTTGGCTTCTCGGGTCAAAGCCGGGCTTGGCATCCGAAACCCCAATGCCGTCGCATTTGACCTACTGGCCGGGTGCCCCGGCTGGGTACAATCCGTCTTAACGGCGCATTCTTATATGATGGCCGGTCACGCCAAGCGCGCCTTGGTGGTGGGCAACGAAATGCTCTCGCGCGTTTTGGACGTACACGACCGGGACTCCATGATCTTTGCCGACGGGGCAGGAGCCGTGGTCCTTGAGGCCGGGGAAGACCGACCTTCCAACATCTTGGGCCGGGCCATGCAGACCTACACCGCAGACGACATCGCTTATTACCTGAAGTCCAACCCGTCCAACAAGCCGGGGTCGGACCCCAAAGAGATGCTCATCAAAATGAAGGGCCGCAAGATCTACGAGTTTGCCTTGCGCTACGTTCCCGACGGAATGAAGGCCGCCCTAGACAACGCCGGCGTTCACCTGTCCGACATCAAGAAAATCTTTATCCACCAGGCCAATTCCAAATTGGACCACGCCGTTGTGGAACGATTGCATCGCTTGTACGACATGAAGATCGAAGACGTGGAGTCCATTGCCCCCATGAGCATCCAGTGGTTGGGCAATTCCTCCGTAGCAACGGTTCCCACCCTGCTCGACTTGGTCCTCAAAACCCAGTACCAAGGCCACAAAATTGAGCGGGGAGACTTGCTGCTTTTTGCTTCTGTGGGTGCAGGCATGACCATCAACGCCTTCGTTTACCGCTGGTAATTCTTCTACATACGAGCCGCTCCGGTTCGCTAACCCACAAAAAAGCCCCGCATCCGCGGGGCTTTTTTATGCGCGCAAAGGGTCCAAAAAAAAGGGCGCCCCGCAGGGGCGCCCTTTGTATTGAATCAAAAGCCGTGCTTACTTCAAGACATCCGGCAAAATTACGCGCATGCCGCCTGACTGAACCAAACGCTCGTCCAAGCTCCGAGCTTCGGCCCCGGCTTCGTTGAGGGCTATAGTCAAGGTTTTCACGCCTTCTTGTGCGGCAGCCAATTCCGCCTTCATGGTTTCGGTCGGCACCGAGCGGTTCGACCAAGAGCCCCAAGTGGCGCTTCCCAATCGATCGGTAAGGCCAGGTGCCGTCTCAAACTCGCGTTTGCTCATGCTGCCGTCTCCGTACAAAGCAATCTGAACATCGGCCAATTTGGTTTCCAAATTCTTGGCACGCATCAAATCCGATAGCTCCGCGCCCGGCGTGTTCCGGAAACCGGCTTTCAAATCGCGGACGGTTTCTTTCAAGCGGTTGTAGGCCTGCTCCACGGCCTCCACCTCTTGGGTAGCGGCATTTGCAGCCGCCCAGAAGGCATTGCGCGCTGCGATATCCTCCGGATTCGACGGATGCGTGGTTCCATTTTTCAGGTGGCGCAGCTCAAAGGAGACCGGGCCGGCCAAAAGGCTGGAGGCCATACCGTGGATTTGGTACAGACGCACTTGGTACGTTCCCTCCGGAGCAAAATGGGCACCGGGCGCCGTTGTGACCGGCTCGGACCCGCGGCTGCTGCCGTCTCTACGTCCCAATTCGCCGTCCCAAACAACGCGTTGCAGCCCTTTGCTGGCTGCTTGGCTAAACCGACGTACCTCCTTGCCGTTGGCGTCGGAAATAACAAACAAGTGGTAGGGCTTTTCCTCCAAGTCTTCCGCACGGATCGCTTCTGCCGCAGGATACCCGGTCACCCCTGCCTTTTCTTTCTCAAGCCGTTCGCCCTTGAGCGTTTTCGGCACGTCTTTCACGTGTACCGTGAACACGGCACCCATCGGAGGATTCTCCGCCATAAAGTAGGATGCACCCATGAATCCGGGAGGTCCGTAGCCCAGCGGGTTGGCGGTGTGAAATACAAGACCGTCCTTAATGGGCAAAATAGCTGCTTGGGCGTCCAAGGTCTCTTTTTTCAAATGGCGCAAGGGACTGTAGTCGTCCAAAATGTAGAAGCCACGACCAAACGTTGCGATGGCCAAGTCGTTTTCCCGGCGTTGGATGTCGATATCACGCACGGCAATGGTGGGCAAACCGCTGCCCAAGGCCTTCCACGATTTTCCTCCGTCCAGCGTGCAGTACACTCCGAATTCGGTACCCACAAAAAGCAGATTGGGGTCTACGTGGTCCTCTGCCAACGTGTGGACGCTACCGCGCACCGGCAAGTCGGCTGTGATATTCACCCAGGTTTTGCCGTTGTTGGTGGATTTCAATACATACGGTTTGAAATCGCCTTGGCGGTGGTTGTTGAACAACGCATACACCGCCTCGGGGTTGTGGCGCGACGGTTCCAAGTCCACCACCGGGGTATTCGCGGGGATTCCCGGGAACGTTTCGCACTTGGTCCAGGAGCCGCCGTCGTTGGTGCTGACCTGAATCAAACCGTCGTCGGTGCCGGCGTACAACCACCCCTTTTTCAAAGGAGACTCCGCCAAAGACAAAATATTGCCGTAAATGGACGTGCTCTGGTTTTTTGCCACGGCGTCCATGCTCCACACCTTGCCCATCACCGGCAGTTTGTTGCGGTCAATTTGCTTGGACAAATCCGACGAGATGGTGCTCCAACCGTTGCCGCGGTTGGTCGACTTGAATACGACGTTGGCCGCAAAGTACAACGTGGCGGGGTCGTGCGGGCTGATCAACAAGGGCGCATCCCAGTTCCAGCGGTAGGGCTTCACGCCCGGAGCAGGTACCGGTTGGATGGGCACTTTTTCGCCGCTGACCCGGTCGAAACGAGACAACCACCCGTATTGGGCTTGCGCGTAAACGATGTTGGGGTTGCTGGGGTCGATTTGCGACTCAAAACCATCGCCTTCCTGCGTTACAAACCAGTCCGAGTTCACAATGCCCCGGTCGTTGATGGTGCGCGACGGCCCGCCCAAGGAGAAGTTGTCTTGGGTTCCGCCGTATACATAATAGAAGGGGGTGGAGTTGTCTACGGTCACGCGGTAGAACTGCGTGATGGACAAGTTGGGCTTGTAGTGCCACGTTCCGGCATTGTCCCAGGTCTCGTACAAACCGCCGTCGCATCCCATCAAGAAGTGCGAAGGGTTTTTGGGATCCAGCCAAAACGCATGGTTGTCCACGTGTTTCCCCGGTTCGCCCACCGCACGGAACGACTTTCCGCCGTCCCGGGTAACTTGGGCATAGGTGTCCATCGAATACACCGTGTGCACGTCGTGGGGAGAAGCGAAAATCTCGGAATAATAATTTCCCGCCGTGGAATGGTCGCTCATTTTGGACCACGAAGCCCCACGGTCCTGCGACCGGTAGAAACCACTGCCCTCTACCGCCGCGTAGAGCACATCCGGATTTACCGGGGAAACCGCCATGCCAATCCGGCCAATTTCCCCACCGGGGAAACCGTTGCCGGCCTTGGTCCAGGTCTTACCGCCGTCTCGGCTGATGTGCATGCCGCTTTCTGGTCCTCCGGAAATGTAGGTCCATTCGTGCCGACGGCGCTGGTGGGCCGTGGCATACAAAACATCCGGATTGCGTGGATCCATATGGATCTCGTTGAAACCGGTGTTGTCCGATACATGCAAAATGCGCGTCCACGTATCGCCGCCATCGGTCGTCTTGTAGATGCCTCGTTCGCCGCCGCTGTTCCACACTGGTCC
>JBIIBX010000035.1:0-11090 GCA_044239185.1 Schleiferiaceae bacterium
CGTACAAGGTGCTCATAGTCGGGATCCAAATAAGGCGCTGCCCACGCGCACCAGGGTACTGCCGTTTTGAACGGCGAGGGGCCAATCTCCGCTCATGCCCATGCTCAGGGTGTCCCAGTGGGGCACTCCCAGTTGTTCTTTACCGGCCAGAAACAAGGCGCGAAGCCGCGCAAATTCGCGGTTTACCAGGGATTCGTCCGGCGAGAAGCTGGCCATGCCCATGAGGCCGCGCACCCGAACGTGGGGGTAGGCCTCCAGGGCCGTGCGCGTCATCAGCGGCAGGAGTTCCTCGCTGGAAAACCCAAATTTGGTCTCTTCCTGGGCAATGTGCACTTGGAGCAAGGCGTCTACCACGCGCCCGGCTTTGGCGGCTTCGGTTTCCAAAACCTCCAGCACTTTGATGCGGTCGACGCCGTGTACCAGGTGGATCCACGGCGCAAACTCTTTGATTTTGTTGGTCTGTACGTGGCCAATCATGTGCCAACGGATGTCCTTGGGCAGGGCGGCGGCTTTTTCGGCCATTTCCTGCACCCGGTTTTCGCCAAAGTCGCGTTGTCCGGCGTCGTAGGCTTCTTGCAGGGCCGCAAGGGGCTTGGTTTTGGACACGGCCACCAAGGTCACCCCCGGCGGCAAGGACCCTTGGAGCTGGGCCAGATTCTCTTTAATACCGCTCATTTCCAAGCGTATAAGGTGACGCCGCTGCGCAACTTCGGTTCGATGTACGTGCTCTTGGGCGGCATGCTTTCGCCCCGGTCCGCCACCTGTTCCACCGCAGACCACGGCGTCGGCGCCAGGCCAATCCACCAGTCCTCGGGGCTTTGTGCGGCCGCAAAGTCCGGCAAAGATTCGGTTCCGGGCACGAAGGTGAGGCGTTTGTCTGTGCGGAGGTCGTGGATGCCCCAGAGCGGCGCCAGCAGGGCCTCCGAACACCAGTCCACGTCCAAAAACGGACGGTCGTGGGGGACCAAAAGCCAGCGTTGGTCGCCGTGGACCAGACAAAGCGTTCCGGGTTCCAGGCGGTCGGGGAGTTCGGTGCAGGGGGTAACTGTGGCTTTTTGCGCCAAGGCGTCCCACGCCACGGGGTCCGGCGCGCCGGCATGCACCACCCGGTGAAACGGATGCACCACCAGTTGTTCGTCGGCCAGCACAAAGGCCAGCACCCCGTCCGTCGCTTCGTTCAGGCGGGCGGAAGAGGCACAGCGGTGGTGTCCGTCGGCAATGTACAGGGCGTCAATGGGGGCCAGCAGGCGTTCCACGTCGGCCATTTCTTGGGGGTCTTGCACCACCCAGAGGGCGTGTTCGGAGCCGTCGGCGGTGGCAAATTCCGCTTCCGGACGCTCTGCGCAGCGCCGGTTGAGCCACTCTTGCAGCCCGCCCACGGGGCGGTGGGCCAGGAGGACGGGTTCCGCATGGAACCCCACGGCGCTGAGGTACTTGGCAAAGAGGTCTTCCCGCTGTGCCAGGGTTTTTTCGTGGGCTTTGACCGTGCCGTTTTGGACGTCTTCGGTGGGCACCAGGCCCAGCAAACCGGTGGTTCGGTGGCCGGAGGGAGATTCTTGCCGATAAATCCAAAAAGCGGGCTGGGATTCGGCCACGAGGTAGCCGCGGCGGAGAAAATCCTCGTAGGCAGCGCGCACCGCGGAGCGGTGCGCGCTGCCGTGCACGCCCTCGGCGTCCAGCGGATGGATGACGTGCAAGAACGAAAACGGGTTGGTGGCCTGCTTGCCGCGGAGGTGTTCCGGGGTGTAAGACACGTAGGACCGCGTGCTCACCAAACCGGCCTTGGAGCGAGGCGGTCGGACAGCGGCAAAGGGGAGCAACCGGGCCACAGAATCAGGCGTTCGCCAGGGCAATGAGTTGGTCGGCCAGTTCCACGCCAATGCGGTCTTGGGCCTCCAGGGTGGCGGCGCCAATGTGGGGGGTGAGGCTGACTTTGGGGTGCATCAACACCTGAACCGCGGGGGTGGGTTCGTCCACAAAAACGTCCAAGCCGGCAGCGGCCAACGGGCCGTGGTCCAAGGCATGCAGCAGGGCCACTTCGTCCACCACGCCGCCGCGTGCGGCATTGATGAGGATGGAGCCGGGCTTCATCTGGGCCAGTTCCGCGGCGCCCAGCACTTGGTCTTTGCCGCCCACATGCAGGGTTACAAAGTCGCTGGTTGCCAGGAGCTCGGCAAAAGGCGCCAAATGCGCGTGAAAGGTCAAGGTTTGTCCGTCCGCAAACACCACGGGAACCGCGCTGTCTGTAGCGTAGGGGTCGTAGGCGGTCACGCGCATGCCCAGGCCAAAAGCCATTTCGGCTACAGCGCGTCCGATGCGTCCAAATCCGACGATGCCCAGGGTTTTACCCCGCAGTTCGATGCCGCCCGCGTAGGCTTTTTTCAGGGCGTCGAAGCGTTGGTCGCCCTCCAAGGGGACCATGCGGTTGGAGTCGTGCAAAAAACGCACCAACCCAAAGAGGTGGGCAAAGACCAGTTCCGCAACGGATTGGGAGCTGGCTGCCGGGGTGTTGAAAACGGCCAGTCCTTTGCTGCGGGCGTAGTCCACGTCGATGTTGTCCATGCCCACGCCGCCGCGGCCAATGGCCTTGAGGTGGGGGCACGCGTCGATCAACGCTTGGCGGGCTTGCGTGGCAGACCGCACAATCAGGGCGTCCACGGCGTGCTCGTTCAGGTAGGCAATCAGCTGGTCTTGAGCAACTTTGGTGGTATCTACGGTGTGTCCGGCTGCTTCCAGGCGGGCAATTCCGGCGGCGGACATGCCGTCGTTGGCGTGGATTTTCATGCGAAAAAAGACGTTTTTGGGAAGGGAAAAAGAAAAATTAGGCGGTGCGCTCCAGTTCGCGCATGCAGTCCACCAACACCTGCACGCTTTCCAGCGGAAGGGCGTTGTACATGGAGGCGCGGTAACCGCCTACCGAACGGTGGCCGTTGATGCCCACCACCCCGGCTTCTTTCCAGAGGGCGTCAAAACGCGCTTGGTGCGCGGCTTCGTCGTTCAGCAAGAAACAGGCGTTCATGTGCGAGCGGTCTTCGGCGGCTGCGGTGCCTTTAAACAGCGGGTTGCGGTCGATTTCGTTGTACAGCAAATCGGCCTTGGCGGTGTTCCGCACGTGGGCTTGGGCAATGCCGCCGTTGGCTTTGATCCAGCGCAGGGTCAGCAAGGAGGTGTACACGGAAAAAACGGGGGGCGTGTTGAACATGGACTCGCCCTTGATGTGCGTGGCGTAGTCCAGCATGGTGGGGATCCAGCGTCCGGACTTGCCCAGAATGTCCTTTTTAACCACCACCAAGGTGGCGCCGGCGGGGCCCATGTTTTTTTGAGCGCCTGCGTAGATCAGGTCGAATTGATCGAAGGGGCGGGGACGGCTAAAAATATCCGACGACATGTCGCACACGTTCCACCCGTTGGCAAAATGCGGAATTTCCTGCATTTGGGTGCCGTAGATGGTGTTGTTGCTGGTGGTGTGGAAGTACTGCGCGTCGTCCGGCAGGGCGTACCCCTTGGGGATGTAGCTGAAATTGCGGTCCGACGAATTGCCGACCACGGTCACTTTTCCAAATCCTTGGGCTTCCTTGCGGGCATTGGTGGCCCAGGTGCCGGTTTCCAGGTAGGCCGCGTGGCCGCCTTCGGCTTTCATCAGGTTGAAGGGGACCATGGCAAACTGCAGGCTGGCTCCGCCTTGCAGGAAGAGTGCGGCGTAGTCGTCGCCCAGGCCCATGAGTTCCAGGCTCAACGCCATGGCTTCGTCCATGACGGACACAAAATGCTTGTCCCGGTGGCTGATTTCAATCAAGGAAAGGCCCATGCCGGCAAAGTCGCGCACGGCATCGGCGGCTCCGGTAAGCACTTCTTGGGGAAGGATGCAGGGGCCGGCGGAGAAGTTGTGTTTCATGGCAAAAAGGGTTGGTGCAAAGGTACGGAATTGGTAGGGAGCGGGGTTAGGGTTGGTTGGGGTCCGGACGCAATCCGTCTTGGGGTTCCCGGATGCTGCGGGTGGGCCGAACGGGGCTGCGCAGGTCTACGTTTTCTTGCAGGGTCCACTTGCCGCTTTTGAACACCAAAACGTCGTAGGTGAGGTCCGGGCCGAAGGAGCTGTAGTCCGGCGCGCCGCCGGCGTTGGCGGCTTCGCCGCCGCGCGGCGCGCAGTGCTCCACCACCACCCGTTTGGACGGAGCGTCCCACCGCACGGAAGCCGTGACGCTGGCGCTGTAGCGCAGCACCAACCGGTACGGACGCTTGCGAAACGCCTGCCCGTTGAACGATTTGACGTCAAAAAAAGCCCCGCCAAACCGCGGGTCTCCGTGCCGGTCCAGGGTGAGCACGTCCACCACTTTTTGGTGCACGCGGCCGTCCAACGGCCGGAACCCCAGCAACAGGTAGTGGGTTTTGGTTCGCTGGCGCACCGGTACCACGCGGTACACCAAGGCACCGGGCCAGGTGGAGGCCGTAGCCCGCGCGTACTCCGGAGTGCCCAGTTTGGACCAGCTGTCGGTCAGCCACTGGGTTTTCCACGCGCCTTGGTCGGTTTTGGCGCGCAGCACCCCAAAATAGTCGTATTGCCCTTCGGTGCGGGGCACCACGTAGGTTAGCAAGGCCACCCGGCCGTCGTCCGACGGCAAAATGCTCAGGTTGGGGACGGATTTTTGCAGGACGTTCCACGAGCCGTCTTGGTCCACATAGGCGCGCAGGGCCCCGTGGAAACTGTCTGCCGCAGCCAGTCGTTGCACTTCCCACTCTGCTTGCAGCATCCGCGGGCCGCTGCGGGACAAAACCGTCAATAACGAATCGGGGGTGGCGTGCAGGGCCAGTGGGCCGGCTCCCAGGCACACCCAACCGCAGCAGGCTGCCAACAGGAAGCGGGCAAAGGGGGCCATCAGTCGAGGTGCAAAAACGCTTTTTTGCCTTCCAGCGCCTCGCGGCTTTCTACGTGGTCTTCGTCGGGCACGCAGCAGTCCACGGGGCACACTTCGGCGCATTGGGGGGTGTCGTGGAATCCGACGCACTCCGTGCATTTGTCCGTGACGATGTAGTACACGTCAAAGCTCACCGGCGTTTGGGGGGCGTCGGCTGCCGTTTGGACGCCGCTGGGAGCCACCACCTGGCCCCGCAAACCGGTTCCGTCGGCAAAGCGCCACTCCATGCCGCCCTCGTAGATGGCGTTGTTGGGGCATTCGGCTTCGCAGGCCCCGCAGTTGATGCATTCGTCGGTGATTTTAATCGCCATGGTTCCGCGTACTTTTGCACAAAGGTACAAAGCATGGCCCCGCTCCACCAACGTCAGCAAGCACTCGTTCATCTGGGAAACACCCTCCGGGAATGGCGGTCCGATTGGGAATCGCTGGAGTCCTTGGCGCACGCCAAAAACGGGTGGTTCACCCGCGGGGAAGTGCGGCGTGCCGCGGAGGCCTGGGCCCGTGCCTTGGAGCCCCAGCGCGTGGCCGACTGGGCCCTCGGACTTCCAGACGCCCCCCACGCCGTGCGCAAAGTGGGCCTCATCGGCGCCGGGAATTTGCCTTGGGTGGCCCTGCACGACGTTTTGGCCGTGTACCTCACCGGGCACGTTTTGTGCCTGAAACCCAGTACCGACGACGCCGTTCTCTTGCCGCACGCCTTGAAAATTTTGCGCGAGGTGGACCCCGACGCCCCCCTGTTTCAAGTCGAACGCCTCAACGGCATGGACGCGGTCATTGCCACGGGCAGCAGCAACAGCCGGCGCTATTTTGACGCCTACTTTGGCCACCTGCCGCACGTTTTCCGCGGCACCCGGCACGGCGTGGCGGTTTTGACCGACGAAACCTCGCCCGAGGCCCTGGAGGCCCTGGGGCACGACGTCTTCGATTACTTCGGTTTGGGTTGCCGCAACGTTAGCCACTTCTGCGTGCCGGAATCCTTTGACATTCAGCGGGTTTTTGCCGCCTGGTTGCCTTTTTCCGACGTAGTGGACCACAAGAAGTACGGCAACAACTACGACTACCACCGCGCCCTTTTCATGTTGAATCAAGAACCCTTCCTCGAAAACGGATTTGTGATCCTGAAGGAGTCCGACGCCCTGGCCTCGCCCGTCGCCGTGGTGCATTGGCACCGCTACGCAGACGAATCTGCCTTGCGTTCGTGGCTGGAAGACCGACGGGACCAGCTGCAGTGCCTGGTGGTGGACCGGCCCGACGCCTGGCCCCATTTCCCTGCACTCCCCCTGGGGCAGACCCAAAGCCCCGGCCTAACCGACTACGCCGACGGCGTGGACGTGTTGGCGTTCCTGCGGGGGGTGTGAGGGGTTCAAGAAAGGGCCAAACTCCAAAGCGCGCTGTCTTGCACATCGGAGCGAGAAATGCTACTTTAGGTGCAGCATGAAAGAGATTGAATTTCCGGTAAATTTTAGGGTGGAGAAAAGGTTGGCTTATCGGCTACTCCTCCACAACAGCGGTGCAAAAATTCTGGTTGGATTTACCAAGGATCGATCCATGGATCCTGAGTCCTTTTATTTCCACTATTTCGTACAGTGTTTGTACGTTCCCTTTACCACCTTGAATCTCAGTCTGGGAGACCGATTGGGTGGCCTTTGGACGGGCAACACCCTGCTACAGCTAAATTCGGAGATCCACCATTTTAAGAAATTGGATTCCCTTTGCACCTTTGAGGATTTCCTGAATTTTAGTGAAAACCATCCCTATTACGGCCACGAAGTGGGCCAGTTAAACTGTTTGGCATTGACCCATTATATTTTAGGCAACTATACCGCTTCCTTGAAGTATCTCCAAAAAATATCGGATTTCAAGAATCACACCCATGCCCATTGGTTTGCCGAAGAAATCAGCAACAGCGATTTTCTCATGGATTGTATGGCAACGGGTGATTATAATAAAGGGATGAATCAAATTCTGAAGTGGCAAGAACAAACCTTGACCGCATTGAAATTAAAATTGATTTAAGGGCAGGGTGGATTCGGCTGCTTGCATCCTACGTATTTTGCCATAACAGACGATTGCATTCGTCTTTGAATGACGCTGCCCCATCAGCCAAAACGGCATTAGCCACTGAGCATGCCTAACCAAGGGGCATAGGAACTTTTGCGAGCAAAGGCGAAGCGCGGAGGGAATTGCTACAATTTCGGGGAATGGACGAGCGAACTCACGACGCGAAAGCGATGTTTTTTGGCGTTTACCATTAGCGGAGCTCGGAATCCGTAATTAACTTTTTGGATATTTAGCCTTACAGGGGGAGTACATTGGGGAAATATTCCCTCACAGAAATATTACCGTCAGGCTACTTAAAAAAAACCATTAACTTAGTTCTACAAAAAACCTGTTCTGACTAATCCGACCATCTCAATACATAGTAATGGGGTCGGAATAAACCGTACTCAAATTAAAATATCAACATGTGGAAAGTATTGATTTTAATGTTGTTACCTATTCAATTAATGGGTCAACAAATTCAGGACCCTTTGCAAAACAATACTAAGGTTCTCGAGAGCATGAAATCGTATTATTTCCCGGGCGAGAACAATTTTGCCTTTTTTTTTAAAGCTGGAGTTGATTATAAATTTGATCGCTTTTATAATTCAAATCATCCCCTTGATTCCTGCGAAGAATATAGGCTTATTCTGGTGTCGACACAGCACGATGGTCCTGAAAGTAAATTTATTTTTATTCTTTTATCATCACCGATGAGTTCGAAGGAGATAACTGAAAAAAATACACTTGATTACAAATCCGAAGTTTTGCGTGCTGTTGAATTCGAGGTGTTCGATGGAGTTGTTTCTTTTGAATCGGAAACGGATTTCGAACCTTACTAATTTTTTTGCGATGGTACGTACAAGCCATCGCCATGTATCCTCTCCCGAAAATTTTAACCCTCCAAAAGGTCAATACCGGATTCCGAGTTCCGCTCATGTTAAACGCCGAAAATTATCGCTTTCGCGTTATGCGTCAGGTCACCCAACACCCGTAGTTGTGCCCTTGCGCTCCGAGCTTCGCCTTTACTCCGGACGCTCCAGGGCGCCCAGGTCGGGGTAGGGCAGGCGGCTGATGCCGTTTTGGCTGATTAGGCAGCGTCATTCAAGGATGGATGTATTCAGCTGTTGTGCCGGAATACCTGGGATGCAAAAAGCGCGGCTTGATGGTAGCCATCAAGCCGCGCTAATTCGCAGGCCGTACGCTTTACTATAAATCGAATCAGGGCACGATGGAAATGAGCTCGCGGTGCACCAGCAGCGAACCGTTCCAGATGGAAATCCAGTAATTACCGGCATCCAAGGAGCCGTCGTCCAAAATCCGGGTTGCTCCGGCTAAGGAAATCGACCGATTTATTACTACCCGGCCTAAAACGTCGACTACGCGCACCTCTGCCGTTTCGACTGTGGGCCCATTCCAGTCCAAAACCAGGTGGCCGGTAGTGGGATTCGGTCGGAGCGAGGCAACGATGGGCTCCGCTTGGGGTTGGTTCAATACGCGCTCCAGGCCGCATGAAATAAAGGCCGCGTCGTATACCGATTGAATGGTGCTGCAGTAGTTTCGTAGGACTTGTAGGCTGTTGAAGCGCGAGAGTCCTTGTGCAGCCACGTAAGCGAAATCGTAGCAAGCGGTTTGACCGGCTCCCAGGTTGTGGACGGGCAAGGTGAGGAACATGCCGCGGTCCAACCGGTTTACGTACAGGGTGTCGTCCAGTGCGCCTTGTTTTTGAAGGGGGTCTCCGGTACCGTAAAACGAAGGAAGTGCCGCGTTGGAAGCGGACCGCCCCTTCATCCACCGAACGCGCTCTTGGAAGTTGGTGGGCATGGCTTGTGCGTTCGCCGAGGTCATTCCCGGATTGTACCGCAAGGTGGATTGGATGGGATGGCTCAAGGCCAGGACAGCCATGGCGGGTGGAAATGGTCCGTATCCATTGGCCGGTTCGTCCTCCATGTAATTCATGCCGAAAATGAAATTGCCGGAGGTGTCGGTACCCACGTAGTCGTTGTCAGCCTGGCCAATGTCGAAGTCAGCCAGCAGTCCGATGTGCAACGAGTCGATGGGGGTGGTTCCAACATTGGTTACCCGAAAGGTGGTGAACACCGCGTTTTGTAAGGAGGGGTCGGTGGCGGCCAAGGGATGTTCAAATACCTCCACGCTGACGTTGACTTGCGTGGTTGAGTTGCCGCCGGACTTCACGACGCCTCGGTCGGAATACAAGGCGAAGATTGATTTTTCGCCCTGAATCCATGGAAAATCGCCGTTTTGCCATTGGTATTGCTGGTCGGGAGCTTGATTGGCAAAGGGCAACAGGGCAGGATGCTCTCCGTTGCTGGGGTTGCCGCTTCCGGGGAACTGGGCAATTTGTGCAGGAGCCCCATACCCGGGGAGCCCCCATTGGGTCCGGTGGTATTGGACGCTGTCTTGATTGACCGTCCACGTTCGGTTGTATTTGGCCGCTGCCGCCGGGGTTGTGTAAGCGCCTGGGGTAAATTGGGGGCCAAAGGTGCGGGTAGGTCCGTCCATGGACGAGGAAAGCATGGGCATGATGCCGTGCTCCAAGCCGTTTTGCCCGTAATAGATCCAAAGTTGGGTTTCAAACAATGGGGTGAGGCCCGATCCCTGCGGATACTCCAGGAGGGATTGGCCGTTCGCCGCACGAAACAAATTTCCGTCGGGTGTCATGCCCACTTTAAAATTCCCGATAGGGGTGGTTTGTGCCTGGGCAGAAAGGGCCCACGTGCAAACAAGGAGGGAGGAGATTTTTTTAAGCATAGGAGTGCAGTGTTAGGAGCTGTGCTAAGTGTGTTTTATTTACGAAACGAAATTCAGGTATTCGTGGGGTGTTTACTCTTCTTACGCGTGAGAGTAATCCACGCCAAAATTTGGATAAGTCGAATCGCAATGTATAAATTTAATTTTGAATTCTTGTGATTTGTTTAAGTCGTCTTTTATTAATTAATACCAAAAGTTAAGTGCGCTTTTGCATTTAATGCGTTATTCGAATTGAAACATGCGGGAGTATAAGTGTGAAAATCATCAAGGATATACCTTTTTTAAAACGAGATGTTCAGCACTCTGACCCCATAAAGCCTTGATTTACATCTTAATGCAAAAAAGAGGACGCACGTTTTTTTATAGATAAAATGGAGCATTGACAGGTTGTCAATAGGCAAATAGAGCATTGCTCAGGTGCCATTTTGAACGCGTTTGGCTTTGAGAATTGATTGCCCGGTGATTTATGTTGGAAGTAAGATGATTGAATGCCTCGCGACCTGTCTACAATAAGGATGAGTAAAAAATTTATGGTTTTCTATCAGGTTATTGTCTGCAAAATATTCTACCTTGTGCTGCGTTCAAACACTCATGAATTCAAACGGCACCTACACCTCTTATTCCTACGTATATAGAGCCTATCCGCTAATGGGTACAATTGGAACCGTTAAGCCGGCGGTTAGCGCAACCAATGTATTCTTTTTGGATCGCGTTATTTACGGCCAAAGCGGAGAGGGAATTTGCAGCCTCGATCGCACGATGCATTCGTCTTTGATGCAAGTGGGCGAGAACGTACACTCTTTTGGATTTGAATACGATGCCTGCAACCAACTGACTTCAGGTACTCTGGGCATCAAATCGGTTGCCGGGACGGCGTGCCAGGTAGTACCATCCTTCACTTTGCCCAATGTGCTGGAAACGAAAATTGTCGCGGTGAATACCAATTCACAGAGCCCGCCGTCCAACGCCTCAGCACTTACCTACAACCTGGAGTACACGTACAACAGCGGCAAGGTTCACCAGCTGGATCAGGTGTGGGATCCTACCAACGGCACCTTGACCAAATTCAAGTACAACACCACGGGCAGCGTCACCAAGATTGATGATCCTTCGCAGGCGGTAACCCAAGACTTCTTTTGGAACGAACAGCAGCAGCTTACAGGGGTTAGGAATCAGCAAGGGGTACACCACTACGTGTACGATCACAGCGGTGAGCGCATCATGAAGTCATCCTTAATCAATACCACGGTGTACTTGAATGATCAGGTCATTGACGACGTGAACAACCTGGATCCCTACACGGTGTACGTGAATCCGTTCTACGTAGTAACAGGATTCCAAGGCGGAGACCGGGTGTCCAAG
>JBIIBX010000197.1:0-2715 GCA_044239185.1 Schleiferiaceae bacterium
GCAAGACATCATTGCCATCTTGGGTATGGAAGAATTGTCGGAAGACGACAAGTTGGTGGTATCCCGCGCCCGCCGCGTGCAGCGTTTCTTGTCTCAGCCTTTCCACGTGGCCGAGCAGTTCACGGGTATTCCCGGGGTGTTTGTAGACATTCAAGAGACCATCAAAGGCTTTACCATGATCATGGACGGCGCCTTGGACCAATACCCCGAAGCTGCTTTCAACTTGAAAGGTGGAATCGAAGAGGTTATTGCTGCCGGTGAGAAAATGTTGGCGGAAGCTTAATTTTTCGAACCATGCAGTTGGAAATTCTCACCCCTGAAAAAAAGTTGTTCGCTGGCGCTGCAAAGGCCGTGCAATTCCCCGGTGCCGATGGATTGTTCCAAATTTTGGACGGCCACGCTCCGCTGATTGCCACCCTGCGCGCGGGGGATATCCGCATCGAGACAGCCCAGGGAGAAACCACGTCCATTGCCGTTCAAGGCGGTGTTGTGGAGGTTTCCAACAACGTGTTGTCTGTATTGGCGCAGTAACCCTTTATCCGGGTTTGCCGAACTTTATAAGCAGGATGCGCAAGTGTCCTGCTTTTTTTTTGAACCTTGTACCTGTGAATTTCACTCCTTCATCTTCCCCCGCAGCCCGCTTTGCCCAATCGATTCGTCGGGTGTACGTTGCTTTGGCTGTGCTGTCCGCTTTTGGTGGTTCTGCCCAACCGTTTACCTCGTTGGTGGTACCCCCAAAAAAGGATACCGTTCCCCGGATCGATATCTTGGTCTTGCCCGAAGTACCGGTGCGTCCGCTGTGGGACCAGTTCCAGAACCAAACCGTGGTCGGGTTCCAGGGCGATGAGCTGCGGATGCGGTTTCCGGGCGCCTCGCTGACCGAAGCGCTGGAAGGGACGTTTGGCCTCGACCTGCGGCAACGCGGCGGTTCCGACGTGCAAACGGACTTATCCGTGCGCGGAAGTACGTTTGACCAAGTGCTGGTGGTGGTCGACGGGGTTCCCCAATACGACCCCCAAACCGGTCACCACGCGTTCAATTTGGCCGTTCCCTTGGGAGCGGTCGAGCGGGTGGAATTATTGGCCAACGGCGGATCTTACCGGTATGGCCCCTTTGCCTTTGCCGGTGTGCTGTACATCACCACGCGCGGTACTGGCCAAAGCACTTCCGACACGCGGTCCTACGTCAACGGCAGCGCCGGTCAATTTGGCTACACCCAAGTAGCAGCCGGATTGCCTTTCCTGCTGAAAAAGACCCACTACCGGGTGACCGGGCGCTTGGACGTTGAAACCAAAGCGTCGGACGGCTGGAAGCGAAACACGGACTTTGACCAAGTTCAAGTGTACGGAAGTGCCCGCACCTCCGCACCCGGAGGTCCGCTCTATCTGCGCGGCGGCTGGGGACGCAAACGCTTTGGCGCACAGAATTTTTATTCGTTTGCCTACCCCGAGCAGTACGAGGCGGTCAACACGTATTCTGCGCAATTGCAGTACGGTGTCCACCGCGAGGTATTCCGGTTGTACGCCCGGCAACACTACGACCAATTCGAATTGTTTCGCGAGGAGCCGGGCTACTACCTCCGGCAGACCGACGGCCGGTATATGAACACGGTGGACAGTTCGTTTGCCCCTGCTTGGTACAAAAACCACAATTTCCACCGCAACCGAACGGCCGGAGCAGAATTCACCCTTCGGCCCCTGCAATGGGCCCTAAATTCCAATGGGTCGGCCCGCTTTCGGTTGGAATCTGGAGCCGATGCGCGGCACGACGAAATCGTTTCCAACGCCTTGGGAGTCGCCCGCACAGACACGGTCTACTTTCCGCGCTTGAACAGCCCCATGCACAAGGGCGACCGACGGACGCACGGCGGGATTTTCGCCATGGGCAAACTGTCCGGCACCCAGGGCGCCCATCCCTGGTCCCTCCAAGCCGCCGCGCGTGTGCACTATTCCGACGCCTTTGGCCTGCAATTCTTGCCCGGACTGGAATATGCTGTGGAATCCAAGGCCCACCGCTTGACGCTCGCCGCCAACTACGCCACCCGCTTCCCCACCTTTACCGACCTCTACTATTCCTTGGGTGGGGCGCAAGGCAGCAAGGACCTCCAACCAGAAAACGCTTGGAACTACGAAATTGGACACCGCTACCGCACCGGGAAAATGCAGTGGCAAACGTCGGTATTCGCTCGTCAAGGCCGCCAGTTGATCGACTGGTTATCCAATACCGAAGGGGAATTTGTGGCTACCAATATTCGCCAAGCCACCACCTACGGCACAGAAACCTACCTCCAGTGGCGGTTCCCCGTGGCCGCCTTGGAGATGCTCCGTTTCGGTGCAACTGCCCTTTTTCACACCGGTGACGTACCGCAAGGAACCAGCAGCACCTACGCGCTCGACTACCTGCGGTACCGGGCGGTAATCCAAGCCCAATCCGCCGAATACCGCGGATTCCGGGCAACCCTCCGCTCCCAACACGGCATTCGAAACGGTTCGTTCCGCAACCTCGACGGCACCCTGACTCCCTATGCCTGGCAGCACCAAACCGACCTGCGCGTTTCCAAAACGGTCGGGCCCAACATGGTCCTGTCTGTAGATGCCCTGAATATTTGGAACACCGCGCTGCAAGACCGCGGAGGCATCGCGCTTCCGGGCCGGTGGTTGCGCGCCTCCTTCCAACTCAACTGGTAACCCCATGGAAAACACCTCCCTCCCCGTC
>JBIIBX010000198.1:0-2708 GCA_044239185.1 Schleiferiaceae bacterium
GGCCCGCGTGAAGGCCAAGTCGAGCGGAAAGATGACCGCGGACGGCAACGTTTTTTTAGACCCCAATGCCTTTTCCAAGGACGGCACTACGTCTTTGGCAGGGATTGAGTTTAGCCCCGACGGCACCTATGCGGCGTACCAATTGAGCGAGGGCGGGTCGGACTGGCGCAAGGTGGTGATTGTGCATACGGACAACCCGGAGCGTCCGTTGGAAGACACGCTGCGCGATGTGAAGTTCAGCGGCCTGTCTTGGCGCGGCAACGAGGGCTTTTATTACAGTTCTTACGACAAACCCAAAAGCGGGTCGGCCTTGAGCGGCAAGACCAGCGAACACAAGTTGTTTTTCCACAAACTGGGCACACCGCAAAGCCAAGACGTTTTGGTCTTTGGAGGCAGCGCAACTCCCCGTCGGTATATTGGTGGCAGCGTGACGGAGAACGGGGCTTTTTTGGTCATCACGGCTGCGGTGAGCACTACCGGCAACGAGTTGTACGTGCAGGACCTGCGCAAGGCCAATGCTCCTATTGTTCGTTTGTTTGAAGGGTTTGAATTCGAGAACAATCCCGTTCACGCTGACGACCAAAGCCTGTACATCCAGACGACCTGGGGGGCTCCCAACGGCCGGTTGATGCGGTGCTTTTTAGACCGATCCGAACCTGCGCAATGGGCCGAGGTTATTGCCGAGCGCCCGTACCCCATTTCGGTTTCTACCGGCGGGGGCTTTTTCTTCGTGAACGGCTTGAAGGACGCTTTGAGCGTGGTGGACCGGGTGTCGGTGGACGGCAAAGAGGTGGTTTCCCTCCCGCTGCCCGGGCAGGGAACGGTAAGCGGAGTGGGTGGAAAATGGAACGCCCGCGAGCTGTATTTCTCCTTTACCAACGCAGTGACCCCAGGGACCCAATACCGCTACTTGCCGCGTGCCAATGCCGTTGAATTGTACCGCGCCAGCGGCATTGATTTTAATTCGGCGGACTATGTGTCTTACCAGGTGTTTTACACCAGCAAAGACGGCACAAAAGTTCCGATGATGATCACCCACAAAAAAGGCTTGAAGTACTCCAAGAAAAACCCGACCATTCTCTACGGTTACGGCGGTTTTGGGGTGAACCTGACGCCGTCGTTCAGCACTTCCTACGTGGTTTGGTTGGAAAACGGGGGAGTATTGGCCATTCCGAATTTGCGCGGCGGCGGCGAGTACGGCGAGGCCTGGCACAAGGCGGGCACCCAGCTGCAAAAGCAAAATGTGTTTGACGATTTCATTGCCGCTGCGGAGTATTTGTTTGCTCAGAAAATCACGTCGTCCAAGTATTTGGCTCTGTCTGGCGGATCCAATGGCGGTTTGCTGGTGGGTGCGGTCATGACGCAACGGCCGGATTTGGCACGCGTAGCGTTTCCCGCCGTTGGGGTGTTGGACATGCTGCGTTACCACACGTTTACCGCGGGCGCCGGATGGGCCTACGACTACGGGACGTCGGAACAAAGTGCCGAAATGTTCCAGTATTTGCTGGGCTACAGTCCTGTGCACAACGTGAAGCCCGGCACGTGTTACCCCGCCACGTTGGTGACTACGGCAGACCATGACGACCGCGTGGTTCCTGCACACTCGTTCAAGTTTGCAGCGGAATTGCAGGACAAACAAGGCTGCGCCAATCCGGTAGTGATTCGCATTGAAACGAATGCAGGCCACGGTGCGGGCAAGCCCACCGCCATGGTGATTGAGGAAGCCATCGACAAGTTTGCCTTTGCTTTTTGGCACATGGGCGTCAAGAAATTGCCCAAGAAATAAGCGCATGAAAGCATTTGAAAATTACGTACTGGGCCAATGGGTGGCCGGCGACGGGGCAGAATGGACGGCAGCGGATGCCCGCACCGGAGCGCCCTTGGGCACCGTTTCCAGCGCCGGCTTAAACTTTGACGAGGTGCTGGCGTACGGCCGCGCCAAGGGCGGTACCGCTTTGCGGAAAATGACCTTTCCGGAACGAGGCCGCATGCTGAAGGCTTTGGCGCTGTACCTGACGGAGCGCAAAGAGTCCTATTATGCGCTGTCCGCGGCCACGGGCGCAACCCGCGTGGACAGCTGGATCGACATCGAAGGCGGAATCGGCAACCTGTTTGCCAATGCGTCGTTGCGCAAGGAGTTTCCCGACCTGCCCTATTTTGTGGACGGCGACCCCGTACGGCTGAGTAAAAACGGAACGTTTGTGGGTCACCACCTGATGGTCCCCCGTCGGGGCGTGGCGGTGCACGTAAATGCTTTCAACTTCCCGGTTTGGGGAATGCTGGAAAAGATTGCCGTCAACCTGTTGGCCGGCGTTCCTGCGGTGGTCAAACCGTCGGAATACACCAGCTTTTTGACCGAAGCGGTGGTGCGGGACATTGTCGCCAGCAAATTGCTGCCAGAAGGTTCCTTGCAGCTGTTGGTGGGCAAGGGCGTTGGCGTTTTGGATGCCGTATCCGAAGGCGACGTGGTAACCTTTACTGGCTCGAATGCAACCGGATTGCGGTTGAAATTGCAGCCCCACTTTGTGGAGCGCGGGGTTCCCTTCAATTTGGAGGCCGACTCCTTGAATGCGATGGTTTTGGGTCCCGAAGCGACGCCGGCAACGCCGGAGTTTGACTTGTTTATCAAAGAGGTGGTCAAGGAAATGACCATCAAGGCCGGGCAAAAGTGTACCGCGGTAAGGCGGGTGGTCGTTCCCCAGGAGCAC
>JBIIBX010000199.1:0-2692 GCA_044239185.1 Schleiferiaceae bacterium
CCGCACCCTGTGGTGGCCCATGGACGCCAACCGGGGCTATGCCGGCGGATACAACACGGCCCTGGAGGGATTAAAGTCCCGCTGGCCGGGCCTGGACGTGGCGGTGTTGATGAATTCGGACATTGCTCCCCTGCCGCTGTGGTGGGAGCCGCTGGAGCGCGCATTTGCAGACAACCCCCGCCTGGGAGCGGCCCAACCCGTGCTGCGCAGCCACGCCCATCCCACCGAATTTGAATACGCCGGAGCCGCCGGGGGCTGCATGGACGTTCTGGGCTACCCCTACGCCTGGGGCCGCGTGCTGGACCACTGCGAAACCGACCGCGGCCAATACGCCCACCCGGAGGTGCGGCCTGTCTTTTGGGCCTCGGGGGCCTGTTTGGCCGTTCGGATGGACGCTTTCCAAGCCGCCGGACGCTTGGACGAATCCCTCTTTGCCCACATGGAAGAGATTGACCTGTGCTGGCGCATGCACCGCTGCCAGTGGGACGTGGTCTGCGTCAATTCCAGCACCGTGTTGCATGTAGGAGGCGGCACCCTGAATGCCCTGCATCCCCGCAAAACCTTCCTGAACTTCCGCAACAACCTTTTCATTTTGGTACGGAACCTGCCCCCTGCTTTGGCGCTTCCGGTGGTCATGGCCCGGTTGGTGCTGGACGGCTTGGCAGGCATTCGGTTCTTGCTGCAGCGGCAACCCGCCCATACCGCGGCCATTTTGCGGGCGCATTTTGCGTTTTACGGCCGCATGCACCGGGCCATTTTGGCCCAAGATCCCTTCCCCCGGGGCTGGCCTTCCGAAGGGGTGTACCGGGGCAGCATTGTGTGGCGCGCGCTGGTGCAAAAAAATCCCATTGCTCCCCCGCTGAACCGGCCCTAAGGCCTATTCCAGCCGGTTTTCTACTCTTTTTGGACCCTTCCCGCGGACCACGGGTGGAAATGCTCCAAGGTTTGGCGCAGATGCTTGTCTTCCAAGTGCGCATAAATTTCTGTGGTGGTAATGCTCTCGTGCCCGAGCAACAGCTGGACGGCGCGCAAGTCGGCTCCGTTTTGCACCAGGGCCGTGGCAAAGCTGTGCCGCAGGGTGTGGGGGCCAATGGTCTTTTTGATGCCCGCCAACGCAGCGAGTTCCCGCAGCACCAAAAACACCATCACGCGGCTGAGTTTACCGCCCCGTACATTCAAGAAAACATGGTCCTCGGAGCCCTTGGCGGGCTTTTGGTGCACCCGAACTTCGTGCACGTAGCGGTGAATGGCGCGGCCGGCAACGTCGGTCAGGGGAACCAAGCGTTCTTTGTTGCCCTTCCCCAGCACCCGCAGCAACCCGTCGTCGACGTGGACGTCCCGCAGGCGAAGCCCCACCAACTCGCTCACCCGCAGGCCCGAGCCAAAAAGCGTTTCTAAAATTGCCAAATTCCGTTCGCCCGTAAGGCGGCTGCGGTCGATGGCGGCCGCCATGCGGTCCACCTCCTCCGTAGTGAGGTAGACAGGCAGTTTTTGGGGCAGCCGCGGCGCCCGCAACCCGTCTGTGGGGTCGTCGGCCCGAAGCCCTTCCAGCACGATGTAGCGGTAAAACTGCCGAATGGCCGAGCGGTACCGCGCCTGGGTCCGCGCACTGCGTCCCGACTGGGCACAGGCCTCCAACGCCGCCCGAAGGTCGTCCGACGTCGCCGTCAAGGGAGACCACCCGTGGGTTTCCGCCTCCCGCGCCAGCATTTCCAGGTCCGACCGGTACGCCGCCAAGGTGTTGGGGCTGGCCCCGCGTTCCAACCGCAGGTACACCGTAAATCCCTTGATTCCGCTGGCCCAATCCATGACTCAAAGGTAATGGCTACCTTTGTGCTGTGCAGACGATTTACCTCCTTCAAGGCATCAACCTCATTCGCGTTGGAAAACGCGAGCCGGTGGTCTATGGAGGCACGGACTGGTCGACTGCCCACCGCGAGCTGCTTGCTTGGCTGAATCTGTACTGGCCCGGCGTCCAGTTGGAAACCTGCACCACCGTGCACGAGTCCGAGGCCGTCGCCTTTTTGTACCGCGCGTCCGACGATCCGCAGTCTGCCGGACTGGTCCTGAATCCAGGGGCTTGGACGCACACCAGCCTGGCGGTGCGGGATGCCGCTGCCGGCGTGAGCACCCCCCTGATGGAGGTGCACCTGAGCCACACCTACGCGCGCGAAGCCTTCCGCAAGACGTCGTTGGTGGCGCCCCTGTGCATGGGAACCATCAGCGGATTGGGGTGGTTGGGGTACCGGCTGGCCATCCAGGCTTTGCTGGCCCAGCAACCGGCCTAATTCCTTCTTTTTAACGACTTACCGGGATACGGCCGACCGCCAAGCGGCCTGCAAAAATCCTTTTCCGTACCCCGTGTGCATGGCCACGGTAGCCGCCACCGCCCAAAATCCTACCGGCAGACCTTGGCGGGAAGCGTCCACGAAAATGGCCCCCAAATACGCCAAAACCCCATACGCAACGACGGGATAGCCCAGGACCGCTGCCAATACGGAAAAAGGCAGCAGCAGGGCAAAGACCGTGGGGAACAGGTGCGTAGCTTTCAGCTGGCCGGGGTGCTTTTGGGCCAACGCGATGCGGGCCGCGCCAAAACGGGTAACCTGCCGATGAAATTGGCCCAAGGTGGCCCGGCGTTTGTGCATGACCGGGATTTCGGGAATCAACCCCACCCGGTATCCGGCTTCCA
>JBIIBX010000036.1:0-10914 GCA_044239185.1 Schleiferiaceae bacterium
CCGGCTCTGCCCTGGTTTTTCTCTCTTTTTCCTTGGTGATGTACCGCGCTGGACTTCCTCTCCTGTATTTAATCCTGGGGGTTTGGGCAGGTGCCGTGGTGGTGGTCTCTTTGCTATTTGGTGCGTTCTACGCATCCATTGGTTTGACCGTATTGGCTTTACTTGCCCTGGGACTGCTTCGGCGGCAAAAAGGCTTTGTTCTGCCCATCCTCCTTGGGTTGGGATTCAGCTTGGTACTGTCCCTGGGTACGGACTTCTTTTTCCAAAAAATCCTACAACCCCACCAGCAAACACGGATCAATCTTCTCTTGGGCAAAGTGGAAGACAGCCGCGCAGCGGGTTACCAAACAGCCCAATCGTTGATCGCTATTGGTTCTGGAGGGTTTTCGGGCAAGGGATTCCTCCAAGGGACCCAGACCAAATTCAATTTTGTCCCCGCACAGAGCACCGACTACATTTTTTGCACCGTAGGCGAAGAATGGGGTTTCCTGGGATCTCTTGCCGTCTTATTGGCCTTCCTGGGACTTTTGAGCCGACTGGTCATATTGGCCGAACGCCAAAAAAACCCCTTTGCCCGGTATTACGGATACAGCGTGGTTTCCATCTTGTTCTTTCACCTGGTGGTCAACCTGGGCATGACCTTGGGCATCCTGCCCGTTATTGGCATCCCCCTTCCCTTCTTCAGCTACGGGGGGTCGTCCTTGTGGGCTTTTACCTTGCTCCTCTTTGTGTTTGTCAAGTTGGATGCCCAACGGTGGCAAGAGTTGTAAACTGCTCAACCATAAACCTCGCGCGTTCGTAGTTTAGGCTCAGGCCAATAACCCCGTATTCGGCAAGCGCGCCAACCCTTATCGCTCCAAACAAAAAAGGGGTGCCTCTGCGAGGCACCCCTTTTTTTATTTCTTTCGGTATGTTTAGAACATCCGACCGCGGCGGTCGTCGATGTTGGCCTTCTTTACCAGGGCTTGGATCAACCCACCTGCTGCACGGCTGCGGACGTTCATGGTCGCATTGGCAACATCGATGGTGTAGACACCCTTGTCCGCTGCGGGTTGTACCGACTGAACCACGTAGGCATACACGCCATTGTAGCCGCGGAATCCGTTGCTCTTATCTCCTTTTTTACTTCCCACCAAACGGCCCACCAATTCGGGCTCCTGGCCGGACATCATCAAGAAGGGGCTGGACATGCTCACCGTAGCTGGGCTAACAGTACCTTTCAGAGCAGCAGCCGCATTGGCCAAACCTTTCGGCATTTCTTTCTCCAGGCGCTCCATGATCAAACGGGCCTTGGCACGCTGCAAAACCATGGGACGGATGCGTTCTTTAACCACCTCCAAGGACCGGTATCCTTTTGGCACAACAGTGGTTAAAATAGCGACTACGTAGCCGCGGGACTCGTTGTTGATGACTTGCACATCGCCGGTCTCACGGTCGTCGTTGAATGCCCAACGCACCACTTCCCGTGCTTGGCCCAAGCCTACAACATTCTCGTCGGTTGCACCCAACTCGTCTGCTGTGCGCAGCGCTACTTTCTCTGTTTCTGCAAGCTTCTCCCATCCTTCGGTCAACGCCTTTGCCTTGTTTGAGAATTTAGATGCTGCCGCATATACCGCAGTCTCTGTTTCCGACGAAGGAAGAACACTGCGAACTACCATGCCCAATTTCAAAGCGGGAGATCCTCCTTTTTGGCCTGTTACTTGAACTACGTGAAAACCGAATTCGGTAGCCACTACACCCCACGTACCGCTGGACTTTCGGAAGCAAAAATCTTCAAATGCCTTGGTCATGTTGTTGGTGCCAAACCAGTTCAGGTCCCCTCCCTTGGCCTTGGCCACTGGGTCGCCAGAATACTGGGCATTCAGGGCATCGAACGAGGACGGATTGCCTTTGACTACGGCCAAAATGCTATCGGCCAATTTTTGTGCGGCCTGGTACGAACGCGTAGCTTCTGAACGCTGGGCACCAGCAAAACCAACGAGAATGTGGCGAGCACGTGCGGAATCCGGAATGATGCGGCGGTCCAAAACTTTGATCAATTGGGCTGCACCTTGCTGGTAAACGGGACCGGCCATGTATCCAACAGGACGACCTTTGATCAGGGTATCCAAACCATTGAACAGCTCCGATTCCTTGATGTAATTGTCTTGCATGGGCACTTCCGAATTGCGTGCAATGAAATCGCTGTCGTTGGAAGTGGACCGGAACTCGGCCGCCAAAGTAGCCATCTCGCCTTTGACTTTGGCTTCGTCTGAGGCGGAGGGAATCAATTCAAAATTGGCGTAAAGGATGGTACGCAACTCTTTGTCTGTGCGGTACATTTCCTTGGTTTCGTTGTAGTACGCCTCAAAATCCTCGTCGGTAGGGGTGGCCTCTGAATCGGGGATGGAACCAAAGGGGATGTACGCCAATTCCGCCTGGGCGGTGGCGGCATTGCGTAGGTACTCGTGGCGAACCAACGCCTCGGGCATGCGCATTCCCCGGCTAAACGCAACGTTGAATTTTTGCTGCAAGGTCTGGTCGCGGATGTCGTTTTCAAACTGGATCCAATTCAACCACTGGCTGCGTGCTTCCTCCGAACTGCCGCGGTTGTCGCGCAAATTGGCAATGGCAGAGACAAACATGGATTTGTTGAACTGGCCCGTGTTGGGGTCTACAAAACCGGCCATGGAGGTGATATTCGGATTGGACGTGATGGCATCCATCAATTCCGACTGCGACACCTGAATGCCCAACTCGCCGTAAATGGGGGCCATCAACTCGTCGTTGAGGTGCTTGTTCCACAGCATTTCCGACAACTGAAGGGCGGACATTTGCGCGTACTGAGGGTTGCCCTGGCGCAGCTCTTCCATTTCGGCATTGAAATCTTGTACGGAAATCTCCGTCCCGTTGATGCTTCCTACCGAATCATCGGCAAAGAGCACACCTCCAGAGGATAACAAGTCGGTCAATACAAATGCCAGCAAAGACAGGCCAATCAGCACAATAACGAGGGCGGAACGACGTCGGATTTTCTCAAAAATTGCCATAGTAGTGGGAATTCGAACAGTAAATTTAAGGGTGCAAATATACAGGTTTAACCCTTCACACGGATCTCTTCTATGCGATTGGACTTCACCGCTGCAGCAATCAAATTCCAATCTCCCATGCGAACGGATTCTCCAACCGAAGGCAACCGGCCCAAACGGTCAATGAACAACCCTCCCAATGTGTTATAGGCCTCTGACTCCGGTAGATTTAGGCGGTACGAATCGTTGAGGTACGAAACCTCCAAGCGCGCAGAAAACAAGAACTCGTGGTCGGATATCTGGCGTTCAATGAGGTCCTCTGTGTCGTGTTCGTCGTCGATCTCACCGAAGAGCTCTTCCGTTAAATCCTCCAACGTTACCATGCCCACCAGGGTGCCAAATTCGTCCACCACCAACGCCAACGACCTCCGGGAAGCAACCAACTGGCGAAAGGCCTCGTGGGCCAAAAGCGTTTCAGGCAGAAATGCCACGGGAGTCAACGCAGACACCAACGATTTGGGCTTCTGAAAAAGCGCATGGGCATGCACGTAGGCAAAGGCGTCGTCGATGGTCTCTCTGAATACCACCAATTTGCTGTATCCTGTTGCAACGAATCGCTCCCGCAGGGCTTCCAATTCCGTGCCTACGGCAATGGCTTCAATGGCGTTGCGGGGAACCATGCACGCGCGTACCCGCACATCTGCAAACTCCAGAGCGTTGCGAAAAAGCGCCACCTCCGGTTCTACAGGTCCATCGGAATCGGTTATATGCTCTCCTACCAAGTGGTCCAAATCTGCCCGACCAAAAACGCCGGGGCCTCGGGATTCGCCCACATGGCCCGTCAACCGGGTGACCCATCGACTCAAAACCGTGAAAAAAAGCACCGCTGGGGAAAATACAACCAACACCAAAGCCAAGAGAACGGTAAACGCCTGGAGCGATTCGTTGGCCCGCTCCCTAAAAAAAGCTTTGGGCATGTATTCCGCCAAAACCAACACCACCACCGTAGACAACAAGGTTTGAACGGCCATAACCGCAAAGGGGGATCCCAAAAAGTCCAAAGGACCATTCAGCAATTTGGCCGTTGCGTTGCCCACCAAAACCAAGGCCAGGGTGTTGCCCAAGAGCATGGTCGCAATAAACGAACTGGAATGGCGGTAAAACCACGGCATAAGCCTCCCAGACACACTCCCTTTTTTGGCTTCAATTTCCACCTGCAACCGGTTGGCAGATAGAAACGCAATTTCCATTCCGGAAAAGAAAGCCGAGGCCGTCAAGGCGCCCAGCAGGATAATCAAAGAAGGCATCATGGGTTGTTGTTCACGTGCCTGTCCTCAAAGCGCTGCCGTTGACGGCGGCGCAGAAAATACATAATTCCGGCTCCCACCGCAAACAAAGCAAACAACCCGGCCTTGGAACGATCGACCGACCACAGTTGAACCACTTCCAAAAGGGAAACTCCCCCAATGAACACCCAGGCCCATTCCACAATGCGCATGGCCTTTCCCATGTTTTCTGGTTTCATTCTTATCGCTATTTATTTCCGGAGCCCATGGTCCCCGTTGCATTGAACAAAGTATACGTTTCCAATCGATCGTCCGCTTCAAACCCTGTGCCCACGAGCACCTGGCCCGACGTTACGAGCCGCACCGATTGCTCTCCAAAAATACGACCTGTTTGGGCATCCCACTGAACCGACTCCGTTTCCAATCGGTTTCCGTTTTGGTTCTGCACCACCACCCGGCCTTGCGCTTGCCACACTTGCTGCCCCGGACGTTGGGAAATGGTCTGCGCCTTCATCCATGCCCCTTTCTTCTTTTGGGACGGGCGCATTTGGACCAATACTTCGTGGTAAACCACCACCGGCACCTCGGCCTTGCTAAACTGTTCCATGCGCTTCGCGCGAACAGTGAACTGCGATTTGCCCGACTGGGAAACGGCTGCACGAAACCCGTGCTGCTCTACCACCGCTCCATTAAACGTTTGCCCCAAGGCATCTACGGCCTTTTTGTCGTTGGAACAACCCCAAAACGGGAACAGCATGCCCAGGAGGCATGCTGTTCCGATCCAAGAGGACAAAGGGTCTTTCAAAACTCAATAAAAGCGAACCGTCACGGTCTCGTTGATCCAGCACCCAATGGTGTATCGGTCTCCGTCCTTTTTGTTGAACTGGAACGCAATGCTCTTGTCGGGGATACCCTTCTTGAAGTTGGCAATCAAGGCATCGGCTTGCTTGGTCAAACTTGCGTCGATGGACTTTGCTTTGGAGGCATAGTCAATGGCAGCCCAGTACACCGCATTTTTTTCGAAGACGTTGTCCCCACAGGTTCCAGCCGCACTGGCGTACAGACCGGCAATCACCAAGTAACCGCGGCCATCCTCTTTGTTCAAGGCAATGGCTTTTAGTGCACTTTGCTTGGCTGCGGGAGCCTGGCCCAACTTCTGCTGAATGCTGGACAAGCGCAGATAATCCGCAGCCTTTTTGCGGGGATCCACTTCCAGGGCAATCGCGTCCATGAAGTACTTGGTTGCCTCTGTCCACTTCTCGTTCACCACGGCCAGGCGTCCCATGGAACGAGCGGCTTGGGCGTCCGGGTCAATGGCATACAAGGCTTCCGCGGTCTTGAAATAAACGGGATTGTCCGTGCAATCCACCGTATTGCCGTTCTCGTCTTGGCGCTCCTTGGCCAACAACTTGTTGGCTCGATTCAACCATACCTCGTCTTGCTTGTTTGCTTCAAAGGTTTCCAAGTTGTAGATGGCCTTCAAACGGTCGCAGCTCAAAACCGGCGCAATGGACTTTTCGATGTTGCCCGCTACTTTGTCGTAGCCCTCGAGCAACTTTTCGTTGCGGGCGAGTTCCTTTTCGCTTTTGGGATCCAAGGTACCGGAATCGCGCAAAACAGTCAGATCGGCCACGGACTTGTTCAACTTGTCGGTGTGGAACTCCAAGGCCTCGTTGACTTGGTTGTACACCTCGAACAACTTGGGAATGTCGATGGATTTGTCTTTAACCAATCGAATGGCCGCCAAAAAATAGCCATTCAAATGCTGAGGAGTCAGTTCGGTAGACCCTTTCTCCATGGCCGTTTGGAACAGCGCAAAAGCGGTCTTGGGGTCTTCCGGATAGAACTGGATGTAGTCGTATCCCTTGGATCCCAACACAAACGCCTCTTTGCCGGGCCAATATTTGTTGCGCAAATCGTACACCTCCATGAGTTGGGTGATCAACACCTTCTTCTGGGCTTCGTCGGTGGTTGCCTTGATTTTCTCGCGGACGATGGTGGGGCCAAATACAAAGATGTTCTCCTTGGCTTGGGGGCAGTTCTTGTAGACATAGGACCAAGAATCGTAGGCCTCCAAATACGACTTGGAATTGTAGTTGGATCCAAAGATGTTGTAGTTCTGCCAGCAGTTAACAGAGTCGGCTTCGGTGGAACCCCAAACGCCCTTTTGGGCATGGGCTACACTTCCAACAAGAAGAAGAGCGAGGAGGAGCAAACGTTTCATGGCTCGGGTTGTTTGATATAAATAGGGAAATACAAAAAGCGTGCTAAAATAAATTAATGGAGTGCAAAGTAACGGAAGTCTGCGTTACCGGTATTTGAATTTTTGGAACCATTGGTCGTTCAAGGTCAATCCCACTACCATTCGGAGTTGGTCTTCCCGGATCAATCCGGCGCGCGTGGTCCCCATGGACTCCCAATTGGCACCCAGATGGAGGGCCGCAAACTTGAGGTCTCCGGGCAGTACACTGCGCGTACCCAAGGGGATGGTAATGCCTGCGGAGGCATTCCAACGAACCAACGTCTCCCCGTTCAGCACCAACCCGGTTCCCACACGACCTACTCCAGCGGCGTATTGCCACTGCGAGGGAGACGAACGGAAACCGGCTTGCGGAAAAGCCAAGGCTGGAACAATCGTGGCTCCTGCTCGCCAAGATTGTGCATCTTGGGCGTAGGGAAAGGGCGATGTACCTCCTTGTGGGGTAAAACCCGACGCGAGGGACGTCGCTGTTTGCTGCCATTCTGCGGACAACGTCCACGCATCCAGATTGGAACCCAGGGACTTTTTTACCCAGCGAATTCCGATGCGCTGGTCCTGCGGTAACTGAGCAACGCCGGGGGTGTCTACCACCGCCCAGGCGGTATCCCGGTAGGTCGGCACGGCCGACCCGTTGTTGAGTAGGGTGTATTGAAGGGCTGTTTGCAAGCCGTTGATGGGCGTATTTAAGGAAAGGGTGTAACCCATTTCCAACTCGTTTCTCTTACCGAGGGGCAATGCGGCTTGCGCTCCGCCCACCCATTGCCAGCCGCTGTAGGCGGTCTCTTCCCGGGCTCCCACGTTCAGAAGACGGGGGTCGCCAAAATCCAACAGGGTCGATTTGGTCAGGGTGCCGAAGTGGTAGGACCCGCGTCCTCCAACGGAGATGTACCGGACAGGGGACCATCCCAGAGCCACATGGGCTTGGGTCAATCCGCCCGTGCCTCGGTACGTGTATTTGGCCGGTCCAAAGTCGGGCAAGTCCACAACGGTGCTGAGGTGATAGCCCACGGTAGTTGCAGGTTGAAATCCCGCGGAAAAGCCCAGGCCTTTGGCCAACGGGAATGCCAAGTAGATGTTTTGAAAACCACCGGTAGCCCGGTAGAGGGCCGTGTCGTTGTTTTGGTACCGGAGTCCTTGGTACGAGCCGCCTAGATCAAAGGTGGTGTATTTCAATCGGCCCAATGCGGCAGGCTGTACGGGATTGAAGTAGAGCGGCGATGAATAAGCGGCCGTACCTCCCCCCGAAAGGACCTGTGCCGGAGCAGCGCCAGAAACGGTGCTTCCCAATCCGTACCACGAATAAGGGGAAACATCCAACACCTGGGCCGAAGCCACTGTGCTTGCTACTGCGGCCGCGACCGCGATTTTGGTTTTAATTCCCTTCATTGGACCATGCCCACAAACCGACAAAGGCCAATTTGGGCGCTGCAAAGATGCCGTTTTTTCGTGTAGTTACCAAAGCCGTTGCATCCCCACCGGTGAGGTAAACGCGGGATTCGGGAAATTTGGTATACCACGCATTTATCCAGCCATCCACTTCCCAGCGCAAGCCCCAGTAACTGCCTGCTTGCATGGCCTCTGCGGTACTGGAATAGGCGTCCATGGGCGGCAACCCAACGGGCAATGGGACGTCGGGCAGGGCTTGGGTGAAGGTGTGCATGGCTTGCAGCCGCATGTGCAACCCCGGTGAAATGACTCCGCCCACAAATCCCTCGGGCTCCCATGCATTGACGGTAAGGCAGGTGCCCAACGCAATGGCCAAAGCGGATTCCTGGGGATGCAGGGCATGAAGCGCCCACGCCAAGGCCAGTCGGTCCGGGCCCAATTGGCCTCCGTAGCGCATTTCAAAGGGCCGGGGATGGTCCAAGTTCAGGAAAGCACACGGGGCTTGGTCGTGCAAAAATGCCCATTCGGGGGCGTCGTGGGGCGCGGCCTGGGAATCTCCTATCCAAATGGAATCCACGGGCTTTGTAGGCCAGATGGAGGCCCAGTCGGACGAGGTTGGGACGGCTGGCAGATGGCAAACTTCTGCGCTCTCCAAGGCCTCCAACGAAACCGGTTTGCCCCGGAACTCGTCTGGCAGAAAGAGAGCTTTGGTGCGGCTGTTGCCGCGGTCTATGAGTAAGCGCACGCCCAAAGGTACGTCGCTTACCGGTGGGCCAAAATGACGGGGGTGCCCTGCTGAAGCCACCCTTCAAACCACGGTTGGTAGAATTGCTCCAACTGGGCCCGCTTCACTTTTAAGGTGGGGGTCAAAAATCCGTTGGACACCCCCCACTCCTCCGGCACAGACACGATGGACAGCAGTTTTTCGTGGCTCGGAAGTTGGGCATTGACCTGGTCCAACCAGCGGCGCAATTCGAGCTCCAGTCGGTCGTTGGGTAAGTTTTTCGACTCCGACGACAGGACCACCAAAGCCACCGGCTGGTGCAGCCCCTCGCCCACCACACAGCACTGCTCCACCGCAGGTGCTTGCAGGAGTGCATTCTCCAAGGCAATGGGCATCACGAACTTTCCCTTGGACGTTTTGAATTGGTCTTTGATCCGACCGGTGAGCGTCCAGTACCCGTCGGCATCGCAGGTGCCCAGGTCGCCTGTCCGCAGAAAAACGCCGTCAAAAAGCGCCGCCGTGGCTTCGGGCTGCTTGTAGTACCCCAGGGTATTGGCGCCAGACTGCACCAAGATCTCGCCTTCCGGACTGGTTCGCACCACCACCCCTTCAAACGCTTGGCCCACCGTGCCCACGCGCACTTTTCCGGTGAAATTGACCGTGGTTATGCCCAGATTTTCGGTCATGCCGTACACTTCTTGGATGGTAATGCCGAGCTCCTGAAAACGGTGCAGCAAAGACGGCCGTATGCTGGAGGCTCCGCTCAATACCAGCCGGGCTCGGGACAGCCCCAGTCTTTTCCGCAAGAGGGGCGCTAGGACTTTGCGAAGCGCGGCCGAGGGGATTTTGGCCCGCAGGGTTTCGTCGAATTTTTCCCAAATCCGAGGGACAGCCAAGAAAACCGTGGGCTGGGCCTTGGACAAATCGTGGGCGAAGGTGTCCAATTTTTGAACAAAATGCACGCGTCCACAGAGGAAGATGGATCCGGCATTGACCAGCATTTTTTCTGCTACGTGGCTCATGGGCAGGTAGCTAAAGAACACTTCGTTGCGGAGCTGGGGAAAATGGTGCAAAACCGTGCGGAAGGCAAATTGAAAACCGCGGTGCACGTGCATGACGCCCTTGGGCTGGCCGGTGGTGCCGGATGTGTAAATGAGGGTGGCTAAATCGTCGGGGTGTGGGATTTCCAACGGAGCCGGTTCGGCTGTTTGGAGGGATTCCCAGGGGTGCACCTGGGCGGGAGTAGCTGCGCGCGGTGCCTTCGGAAAGGGAATGGCGAGCAGGGTCGATGGAAGAGCCGCCCACAAATCGTCCGGCTGGTCCAATTTTCCCAAAAACACAGCCTTGGCACCGGAGTGCTCCAGAAGGGTGCGGACAGTCTCGGGCGTGGTGGTGGGGTACAAGGGAACGGAAACCGCGCCGGCGCCGGCGATGGCGAGGTCAGCGAGCATCCAGTGGGCCGAGTTCTTGGCCAAAATCGCCACGCGGTCGCCGCGCTCTATGCCCAATCCGTGCAGGGCCCGTACCGTTTTTTGCACGGTCTCAGCCGCCTCCCCATAAGTAAATTCCAAACGTCCCTCCGCAGTGGGTTCGGACAAAAACAGCCGACCGGGGTGCTGGGCGGCATTGCGGTGAAACTGCTCGAAGAGCACCGGTTCTTGTCCAAATTCCCGAAGATGTCCCAGTCCTTTTTCGGGACGGTACCCGGTGCATTTGGCAAAGAACTGGGTGGCGCGGTGCAAATCGGCTTCGTCGTCGCCCGAGGGCCACCAGGGAGCGGTCACGCTGATTTGCTTGCGTTCTGCGTCCAGTCCAATTTGGACGATGGGTACCCCGGCCCCTTTGGCGATGGCCAAAAAGCCCGTCTTCAATTGATCTACCTTGGAGCGGGTTCCTTCGGGCGAGAGGGCCAGGATAAAACGCGGCTCTGCTCGGAAGGCTGCCACCACCTGCTCCACCAAACCGGTTTTGCTTTTCCGGTTGACCGGAATGCCGCCCAACCACCGCATGGGCGTGTTCAAGGGTCCCGAAAACAGGGTGTGCTTGGCGAGGAATTTGGTGTGTTCAATTCCCCAAGCTTGGCGCATGGCCAAGCCCAAAGGAAAATCCCAGTTGGAGGTATGCGGGCCCACAATGAGCACCGCTTGATCTACCTCCGGGAAGGGATCCAGCATTTCCCACCCCAGCCATTTGTATCCTTTCCAAAGCAATCCCATGGTCTCGATTCCCGTTAATCGTTGGCAATTTAAC
>JBIIBX010000200.1:0-2685 GCA_044239185.1 Schleiferiaceae bacterium
AGGAAAAGGGGTCAGGTTCGGGAGCAGTTCCTTCAGCCAGGCGTATGAAAGGGTCATGCGGCAAAAGTACGAAACCGCGCGACGTGTGCGGCCGGTAGGCAGGGCTTACAACGCTCCGTACAGGAAGGCGGCGTACAGCCAAAACCGGAGGAACCGAGACAAGGCTACAATCAGGTACATCCGGAAGGGGAAGCGAACCACTCCGGCCACCGTTGAGGTGGGCGAAAACGGCAAAGGCGTCATGGCGGCCAAGAAAATCAACAATCCTCCAAAGCGTTTGATTTGAATGAATTGCTCGGCAAATTTGACGTCCACCCATTCTTTGACGCGGGGCAACTGGTGGAGCCTAACGCCAACCCAGTAGGACACAACACCGCCCAAATAGGACAGGGCTGCCAACAACGATACCATCAACCACGGCGTGGGCAAGCTGCGGGCCCACAAAATGTATAAGTCGGGAGGAAGAACGCCGGTGACAATTTCCGACAGGAACAGCGTGGTAATGACAGCCCACCAAGGCAGTACCCGGGTAATCATTCCGACGGTTTCCGTTACGTCGAATACGTATTTGTTCAAAAAATACAGCGCCACCACAGCCACCGCTACGCCCAAGCCCAATTTCCAAAAGGCACGGCCAATAAAAACATACCCTCCGGTCATTTTGTAAAAGCGGTGAACGGCCTTCATGTACTGCCCAGGAGGTCGGATTTTCACCTTCGTTGAAATTTTGGGCAAGGGAGGGAGGGAGGCCATGGGTAGGGAGATTAGGCGACGAGAACGGAGATTTTTGCAGTCCGGAATGTACGACGCTTCCCGGCGTCTAACCGATTTTTCCCCAGACAAATTTTCCCCGTGCGTAGGCGGTAAAAACCCGTTTGAGGGGTTGGTGTTCGGGCAGGGCCAGGGTGGGGTCGTTTTGGAGCAAGGTTTCGGCGGCCCACTTGGCGGTGATGACCAGGTTTTGGTCTTGCGAAATCCGGGCCACCTTGAAATTGAGCAAGCCGCTTTGGCGCGTTCCCAGCAAGTCTCCCGGACCTCGGAGGCCCAGGTCGACGTCGGCTATTTCGAAGCCGTCGTTGGTGCGGCACATCGTTTCGACGCGGGTGCGGGCGTCGTCGGACAATTTGGGGCCCGTCATCAGGATGCAGTAGCTCTGGTCGGCGCCGCGGCCCACCCGGCCGCGCAGCTGGTGCAGCTGGCTCAGGCCAAAGCGTTCGGCATTTTCGATGACCATCACGCTGGCGTTGGGGACGTTCACGCCCACTTCGATGACGGTGGTGGCCACCATCAGCTGGGTCTCACCGCGCACAAACCGCTGCATTTCGTAGTCTTTGTCTGCAGGTTTCATGCGCCCGTGCACAATGCTGACTGCGTAATCGGGGGACGGAAAATCGCGCCGAATGCTTTCGTACCCGTCCATCAAGTCCTTGTAATCCAACGTTTCCGACTCTTCGATCAGGGGATACACCAGGTACACCTGGCGTCCCAAGGCAATTTGCTGTTTGAGGAAGCCCCAAACCTTGAGGCGGTGCCCGTCGGTGCGGTGGACGGTTTCAATGGGTTTTCGGCCAGGCGGCAGTTCGTCGATGACGGAGCAGTCCAGGTCTCCGTAGGCGCTCATGGCCAGGGTTCGCGGGATGGGGGTGGCGGTCATGACCAGCATGTGCGGGGGGATGCTGCTTTTTTTCCAGAGCGATGCCCGCTGCGCCACACCAAACCGGTGCTGTTCGTCCACAATGGCCAGCCCCAATTGGGCAAAGACGACGCGGTCTTCGATCAGGGCGTGGGTGCCCACCACAAAGTCGACCGTCCCGTCGGCGAGTCCTGCCAGAATGCGGGTGCGGTCTGCCGTTTTGGTGCTGCCGGTGAGGCACTCCAGGTGGAGGTCCATGGCTTCGGCGTAGGGGAGGAGTCCGGCAAAATGCTGCTGCGCCAAGATTTCGGTGGGGGCCATCAGACAAGCTTGCAGCCCGTTGTCTTTGGCCAGCAGCATAGTCAAAAAAGCCACCATGGTTTTGCCCGACCCCACGTCGCCTTGAAGCAGTCGGTTCATTTGGAAGCCCGTGCGCAGGTCGTGGCGAATTTCGCGGACGACGCGTTTTTGCGCCTCGGTGAGTTCAAAGGGCAGTTCCTTTTCGTAAAAATGCAAAAAGTAGGGCCCCACCCGGTCCAAAATGCGGCCTCGGTTGGCTTTTTGGCGCTGGGTTTTTTGGACCTGCATGCCCAGCTGCAGGAGAAAGAGCTCTTCAAAGGCCAGGCGTTGCCTGGCCAGGGACAAGCCGGCTGCGTCCGCGGGGAAATGCATGGTGCGCACGGCCTCGTGGGCCGCGGGCCATCCAAACCGACGGAGCCAGTCCGGCGGCAGCCATTCCGGAACCGTGGCGGCGTCCAAATGGACGGCCGCACCCGCAATCAGTTTGGCCAATCCCCGCGCGTGCAGTCCGCGTCCGGCCAATTTTTCGGTAGTGGAATACACGGGGAACAGGCCTCGCACGGGCCGTTGCTGGAATTCGGTCCACTTTTCGACTTCGGGGTGGGTGATGTTTCGCTTGTGTTGGAAAGCCGTGACCTTGCCGTAAACGACCACATCTTCGTTGATCGGCAGGCTCCCGCGCACCCATTTGACGCCCTGGAACCAGACCAGTTCGAGGGTGCCTGTGGAGTCTACGAATTGGGCCACCAAGC
>JBIIBX010000201.1:0-2683 GCA_044239185.1 Schleiferiaceae bacterium
GGCCACGGAAATAATTCTTTGGCCTATTTCGCTTTTGAGTTGCCCCAAATCCATGAGAATGCGAACACTTACGGGCAACGCAGTAATGGCCACACAGAGTCCTACAAAAATGGCGCTAAAGTTGTCGAGGTCAAAGGCATGGCCTACCCAAAATCCGGATGCAATAGGCAGGATAAAAGCAAACAAGCTGATAAAAAGGCTTTTCCCACGCGATGTTTTAACCACTTGGTTGATGGGTATCTCCAGGCCGGCAATAATGACCAAGAGAAAAACGCCCAAATCCGAAATGACCTTCAATTCTTCGGTACGAACAATAAGATTTAACATGGAGGGCCCCAGTACCACGCCGGCAAGAATTTCGCCAATCATGGCAGGCTGACGAAGTCGTTCCATGACTTCGCCCAAAACTTTGGCCAACACCAACAGCAACAGCAAGTTGGCAAAAAAAGGCAGATGGAGTGCGGGCAGCGGATTCATAACAAGGGCGGGTCAAAGATACGGAGGCTACCGAAGCAATGGGTATCTTTGCCCCATGGCCAAGAAGATTCGCAAACAAGACGTACTGGACTACCACGAAGGCAGCCGTCCGGGCAAAATAGAAGTCATTCCCACCAAGCCGTCCAACTCGCAAAGGGACCTAAGCATTGCGTATTCCCCCGGTGTAGCCGAGCCGTGTTTGGAAATTGCCGCCAATCCCTCAGACGCCTACCGGTACACCGCCAAGGGCAACTTGGTGGCTGTTATCACCAATGGAACAGCGGTTCTGGGACTTGGTGACATCGGTCCGCTGGCCTCCAAGCCGGTCATGGAAGGCAAGGGCGTGCTCTTCAAAATCTTTGCCGACATCGACACCTTCGACTTGGAGTTGGACACCAAAGACCCCGACAAGTTCATCGAGACCGTCAAGATTCTGTCTCCCACCTTCGGAGGCATCAACCTGGAAGACATCTCTGCGCCCGACTGCTTCTACATCGAGCAGCGGCTGCGCGAAGAGTTGGACATTCCCATCATGCACGACGACCAACACGGCACGGCCATCATTACCGGGGCTGCCTTGCTCAACGGCCTGGAAGTGGTCAAGAAAAAAATAGGCAAAGTCAAGGTGGTCTTCAACGGTGCTGGTGCCAGCGCCATCAGTTGCGCCACGCTGTACCTGGCCTTGGGCGTCAAACCCGAAAACCTGACCGTCTGCGACTCCAAAGGCGTCATTCACGCCGACCGCGACGATTTGACCGAAGAAAAGAAGCGTTTTGCGCGCGCCACCAAGTTGCGCACCTTGGAGGAAGCCCTCAAGGATGCCGACGTCTTTGTGGGGCTCTCCAAAGGAAACATCCTCAGCCCAGACATGGTCCGGAGCATGGGCAAGAGCCCCATCGTTTTTGCCCTGGCCAATCCCGATCCGGAGATTGACTACGCCACGGCCATGGCGGCCCGCAAGGACATCATCATGGCCACCGGCCGGTCCGACAACCCCAACCAAGTGAACAACGTGCTGGGCTTTCCCTTTATTTTCCGGGGAGCTTTGGACGTGCGGGCCACCAAAATCAACGAAGCCATGAAGTTGGCGGCGGTGCACGCCATCGCCGGCCTGGCCAAGGAATCCGTCCCCGAAGTGGTCAACTTGGCCTACGGCGAGCGCAACCTGGCATTTGGCCCCACCTATTTGATTCCCAAGCCCTTCGACCCCCGCTTGATCTACACCGTGGCGCCGGCCATTGCCCGTGCGGCCATGGAAAGCGGCGTCGCCCAAAAACCCATCACGGACTGGATCGCCTACGAAGAGCAGTTGCGCAACCGCCTGGGCCGCGACGACAAGTTTGTTCGGCTCATCATGCAAAAAGCCCGCAGCGCTCCCAAACGGCTCGCTTTTAACGAGGCAGATACGTACCGCGTGCTCAAAGCCGCCCAGATTTGCTACGAGGAAGGCATTGCCGAACCCATCTTGTTGGGGGATCCCGAGCGCATTGCCCAGTTGAACGCCGAATACCACCTCGGTCTGGAGTCGCTCACCGTTATTGATCCCCGGATGCCCAAGGCCCCCAATTCGGATGAGTACGCCGCAGCCTACTACAAAGACCGTCAGCGACGGGGAATCAGCCAGGAAGAGTCCCGACGCCTGATGCGGAACCGGGATTTCTACGGTCCGATGATGGTGAAACACGGCCACGCCGACGCCTACGTCACCGGCAGCACCACCAAGTATTCCCGCGCCGTCAAGCCGGTAATGGAAATTTTGGGGCCCAAGTCCAGCCAAACCCGGGTGGCCGGTATGTACATCATGTTGACCAAGCGCGGTCCCATGTTTTTTGCAGACACCACCCTGAACGAAGATCCTACGGCGGAGCACTTGGCCCAAATTGTGGCTGTGGTGGCGCAGTCTGTCAAGCGGATGAACATTGTTCCCAAGGTGGCCATGCTGAGTTTCAGCAACTTTGGGTCCCACCGCGGCGTTCTTCCCACCAAAATGCGCAAGGCCCTGGACCTCATCCGGGAGCGCATGCCCGACTTGATCATCGACGGCGAAATGCAAGCCAATTTCGCGGTGGACAATGCCCTCCTCAAGGAGATGTTCCCGTTCTCGGAGTTGGTAGACAACGCCCCCAACGTGTTCATCTTCCCCGGATTGGCGTCGGGCAATATTTCCTACAAGTTGCTCCAGAGTCTGGCCGGCATGGAGGCCATT
>JBIIBX010000202.1:0-2669 GCA_044239185.1 Schleiferiaceae bacterium
TAAAAACAACTGTTCCAAAAGTCCGAGCGTCTCTTCGGTCACCCGGTGCTTCGAATAGTCGAACAGCAAAAGATCCTCCAGCCGGACCGACTGGGCGTCAAAGCGCGTTGGGTCTTGCAGCAAGTCCCGCAAATGCAAGCGAGAAGCTTCGTCGGCGTGGGATTCCAAGGCCTTCCAGGCAGCGGTTTGCGTCGGGTTCATGGTCGGAGGGGTAAGCGGGAGTGATAATGAAAGGAAAAGGAGAGAAAAAAAGAGGGAACCCCCTTGCGCGGGCCGCAGGCCCGCGCAAGGGGACAGTTTAGGCGGCCACCACGTCGTCCACCAACGTCGGCAGCATCCGTTGCAGAATGTTCTTAATGCCGGTCTGCAGCGTCATCGTCGACGACGGACACCCCGAACAGGCCCCCTGCAGCTGCACAGACACGACCTTGTTGGCATACCCCACAAAGGCAATATTCCCGCCGTCTTGCGCCACCGCAGGCCGAACATACTCGTCCAAAATCTCGATAATCCGTTGCTCAATTTCGCCCAAATCCGTCGGCATGTCGTCCATCGTGATGGCCTGCACCCCCGACGACTCGTCTTTCCGCGGCGCCACCGGTCCTGTCAAAATGGGCTTGCCCGACGTAATCCACTCCGTCAAAAACTGCCGAACTTCCTGCGCCACGTCGTCCCATTCGACGACGTTGAATTTGTGCAGAGCCACAAAATTGCTGGAAATAAAAACCTCCTTCACAAAGGGAAAGTGAAAGAGCTGAACGGCCAAAGGACTGGGCTGGGCTTCTTCGATGTTGCGAAACTCGACGTGGTCTTGCTCGATGAGCATCTTGTTGGCCACAAACTTCATGACCGAGGGATTTGGGGTCGACTCGGCATATAAACTTACAGGGACGCGTTTGATTTCCATACCCCCAAAATTACGATGTTTGAGAACGGCCGCCGTCGCTTTTTTTGGACCTTTTTGCCTCCTTGCAACAAACGTTTACGGGGCTTCAAAATGCCAATATTCAACGACTTACAAAAATTCACCGCCCGCAAACGTTTTTAAACGCTTAACCCGACCTCGCGGTAGATTGGAACCTGGCTCCCGGCTGAAAAGGTAAAAATCAAGCGTTTGAACCCAACCTCACCCCGCAGATTCTGTGTCGAACCACCGGCTGTACATCGTATAGTTTTTCGCAATACGCTCGATTTCACCCTTTTGCAACTCTGGGCTGATGTCCTTAATCTTGCGTGCCGGAATACCTCCCCAAATCTCTCCAGCGGGTATGTGGGTGTGCTGCGTGACCACGGATCCCGCCGCCACAATCGAGTTGGATTCCACCACGCATCCGTCCATCACAATGGCCCCCATCCCGATTAACACGTTGTCTTTCAAGGTGCAACCGTGGACGATGGCATTGTGTCCCACCGAGACGTTATCGCCCATCGTCGTGCTAAATTTTTGGTAGGTGCAATGGATCACTGCGTTGTCCTGAATGTTGACGCGGTTCCCCATGCGAATTGCGTTGACGTCGCCTCGCACCACGGCGTTGAACCAGACCGAGCATTCCTCGCCCATGACGACGTCGCCCACCACCGTTGCCGAGGGAAGAAGTCGGCAAGATTCTGGAATTGATGGAGTTGTGCCGTTTACGGAAAGAATGAGTGCCATGGGGTTGGGATTGCGGTGCCGTGTAAAAGAAGTTGGTGTGAAGGTACAAAGCGACGCAAAGACCGCTAGTCGGTATTAAACGTTTTTAAGCATTTGTAAACGGGTAAAACACAAAAAAGCCCGCAACGAAGCGGGTTTCAGGAGATATTGAGTTGAAAATTCAGCCTGTTAATAACCGTCCAAAAAAGTGACGGCATCTGAGTTGGCTTACGCCAACTCAAGCTTGACGACCTTCCCAAAAAACTGCTGGGCGATCTTCTCAAACGTCGGGGTGTAGTCGCTGACGAAGAACCGGTGCGCCGGGACCTGGGCGGTTGGCGTGTGGTCGGAAGTCGATTTGTGGGTGTCCTGAGTACTAGCGCCCTCCAGGGCGGCCGCTACGGCCTCTGCGACGACGCTGGGGGCGTCGATGATGGCGATGGGTGCATGGAGATGGTCGCGGTAGAATGCGTTGATCTCGTCGGTTAGCAAGGGGTAATGGGTGCAGCCGGGGATGAGGGTGTCGATTCCTTGGAGTTCGGGTTGGGCGAGGTAGTGGTGCAGGGTTGCCCGGAGGATTTCGGAGTGCGCGAGGCCTTCTTCGATGATGGGCACCAGCAAGGGGGTGGCGAGGGTGTGCACGGGTTGTCTGACGCCGGCGGCGCGGATGCGCTCGGGGTAGATGCCGCTGCCGATGGTTCCGCGTGTCCCAATGACGCCAATGGATTCTGTGGGGACGAGGGAAACGGCCGCCACGACGGGGTCGATGACGTTGATGATGGGGATGGTAGCAGGCACGTGGGCGCGAAGGGCGTCCATGGCCACTGCGGAAGCCGTGTTGCAGGCCACCACCAGGGCGACGGCACCGTGCGCTATCAAGTAGTCGGCGATGGCCAGGGCGTAGGAGCGTATGGCTTCGGGCGATTTGTCGCCGTAGGGCAAGTGGGCCGTGTCGCCAAAGTAGAGCAGCTGCCGATGCGGAAGGCGTCGGGCAACGGCACGGGCGATGGTGAGTCCTCCGACGCCGGAATCAAAT
>JBIIBX010000203.1:0-2660 GCA_044239185.1 Schleiferiaceae bacterium
CGTCGCCGGGGGCAATGCCAATGCGAACGCTGGCTTGGGTGTTGAAGCGGAGGTTGTAAAAGGCCACGCGGCCGCTGTCTGTAGGCAGGTCCAATTTGAATCCACCGGTGAGGACCACGGTATCCATGGGAACCACTTTTTGGGCGGTTACGCGGCTAACGTACAGGGTGTCGGCCCCTTCCACCTTTCCTACGACGGTGACTTCGTCGCTGTTGGAGCATCCGGGGAGAGCCAAGGCGCTGATTGCGAGGACAACAGGAATCCAGACCGATGATTTTTGCATGGCTACGAGGAAAAAGGGGGGGATTACTGCCCGGCGTCCAGCTTGGTGCGGAGCAGGGTGGTGGTGGTTTTGGGGTCGGCCGAACCGCCGGAACGCTTCATGACTTCGCCCATAAACAGGCCAATCAGGCCCTTTTTACCGGCTTGGTATTCGGCTACTTTGTCGGGCCATTCGGCCAGTACGGCGTTGATGTGGGCTTCCAACGCCTGCACGTCTTTTTGCTGCACAATGCCGAGTTGCTGTGCCAAGTCCGCTGCGTTGGCATTCGGCTGGTCCAAAAGAACCGGGAAGAGGCGCTGCTGGGCGGCAGAAAAACTAACGGTGTCGGTCTCTACCAACGCAATCAATGCCTGCAGAGCGGCAACAGACAGGGGAAATTCAGACAGGGGCATGGCGCGTTCGTTGAGCCAGCTGCGGATGGGGCCCATGACCCAGTTGGCGGCAGACTTGGGCGAACACCCCACGGCCACCAGCGACTCAAAAAAGTCGGCCGTAGCGCGGTTTTCGGTCAGCAATCCCGCGTCGTACTCGGTCAGCTTCCATTCGGTTTGGTACCGTTCAAACCGGGCCTGGGGCAGTTCGGGAAGTTCTGCTTGGATGCGGCCGATGGCTTTGGGCGTTACCACCACCGGGGGCAAATCCGGCTCCACAAAATAGCGGTAGTCGTGGGCGTCTTCCTTGGTCCGCATGAGAATCGTAGCCCCTTTGGACGCGTCGAACATGCGGGTTTCTTGGAAGATGGTTTCTCCGTTGCGGATGGCGGTAATTTGCCGCTCGGTTTCGAAATCGATGGCTTTTTGAACGTTGCGGAAGGAGTTCATGTTCTTGACCTCCACCTTCGTGCCGAATTTTTCCTGGCCCACCGGGCGGACGGAGATGTTGACGTCGCACCGCAGCGACCCCTCTTCCATGTTGCCGTCGGAAATGTCCAGGTAGCGCACCAATTTGCGGATTTCCGACAGGTACTGGTAGGCTTCTTCGCCTGTGCGAAAATCGGCTTCAGATACAATCTCCAGCAAAGGAACTCCGGCGCGGTTGAGGTCAATCAGGGTGTGGAAGGGATCCAGGTCGTGCAAGGACTTTCCCGTGTCTTCTTCCATGTGGATCCGCGTCAGGCGGATGGTTTTTTCGGTACCGTCGGACAGCCGAATGCGGACGCCCCCGCCGGTGCAAATGGGGGTGGCATCTTGGGTAATTTGGTAGCCCTTGGGCAAGTCGGCGTAGAAGTAATTTTTCCGGGCGTAGAGGTTGTGTTCGCGGATGGTGCAGCCACAGGCCAATCCCAGCTGAATGGCGTAATCCACCACGGCGGTATTGGCTTTGGGTAAGGTGCCTGGGTGGCCCAGCGTGATGGGGCTGACCAACGTGTTGGGCAGGGCTCCAAAATCTGTGGAATCCGAGGCGTAGGCTTTGGAAGCGGTGCTCAATTGCACGTGCACTTCCAGTCCGATAACGGGTTCGTAGTTAGGAAAGTCCGACATGGGCGCAAAGGTACGCCAAGGCTTCGGGTTCTCCGCCGTCCGGCCCCTCCAAGAAACCGACTTCCACCGGCAGGATCCAAAAGCGCAAACCGTCTACGGGGCCAGCCGTTTGGTACGCTCCGGTACGCCAGACCGATTCCATCCGCGCGGCGTCCTTGGCCGTCAGCACGACGTCTTGGATGCCCGTTTGCCGGGCCAAGGCCAGCAAATGCATTGCATCCAGGGGAGTGTGATCCGGATAGAAAGCGGTTTGAGCCACCGGTATGCGCGCTTGAACGGCGGCCAAAAAGCGTTCCGGGCGGGCAATTCCCGCGGTACAGAGCACAGGACCCGAGGGCACGTGCGCTTCGGTGTTCGCAGGCAAAGAGGGTTCCCCGGGCTTCCACGGAATCCAGTCTCCGTACACCCACTGGGCAAAGTAAACCGGCCAGGACGCGGTTTTGTTAGCGGCGCGCCGCAGGCGCGCCGCTAACAAAACCAGCTCTTGCCGAGTCGCATCCGACGGCGTCCCCGTTACCACCACGGCCTGGGCCCGCCCCGCGCTTCGGGGAAAATCCCGCAAGGTCCCTGCCGGAAGCAAGGACTCCCGGTCCCACGGCCGGTCCCACGGACAGGCCACCAGCATCGCCGTGGGTTGCACCCAGCGGTGCTGCAAAACGTCGTCCAAAACCACGCCCGCACACTTCGACTCCTTCGCAAAAATCGCGAGTCCTTTCCTGCGGTTGGCCGCTACGCCCACGGTTCTTTCGGGCCGTCGGGCAGCTGCCAGCAGGGCCTCGTCGCCCACCTCTGCAGCAGTGTCTTCTGCAGAAACCCACCGAAAATCCGTCGATTGGCGGCCGTACCCCCGGCTGAGGTAGCCCCAGGGTTTGCCGCTGGACCGCTGATCCATGGAT
>JBIIBX010000038.1:0-10812 GCA_044239185.1 Schleiferiaceae bacterium
GCCCAGGTCCTCCAGGTCCCGCAAGACGGATTCTACCCCGTCCCGGGTGAAGGCTCCGTTCGCGTCCACGCGCAACTCGGCGTGCTTTCCCGCGTCGGTTTGGCGAAAGTCTTGGAGCAGGGCCCGCTCTTCTTCCCAACGCAGGGCGCCAATTTTCAGCTTGACGCAGGCGTAGCCTCCGCGCAATTTCGCTTCCATGGACTCGCTCATGGCGCAGCTGGACCCCATCCAAACCAAGCCGTTGGTGGGGATCCCCACCTGCCCGCGGGACCAGGCCGTGTCAAAAAGGTCCGACGGGTGGTACCCTCGGCGGTTTCGAAAAGCGCTGCGCACCGCTTGTTCCGCGGCAAACTGCAGCGACGGCCAGTGGGACCACGCCCGGTAAAAGTCTTCCGGAAGGAGGCCACCGGACTGCCAGCACGCCTCCCATTGGGCCGGGCTCCAGGCCTGCAGGGCTTGCGCCAATCGGTCCAAATGCTCGACGTAGTCCGGGCGGTCGTCGTAGGACAGGCCCCGAAGCAGCCCGCACTCCCCAATGCCCCGAAAAGGCACCCCCCGGTGGCTGCCGCGAATTTCCAAGAAATGGGCTTCTTTGTCCAGCAAAACCCCGCGCGACGTTCCTGCCGGCTGAGCAAACGTGTAGCGGTAGGGCCAGTGGAATACCCGCATCAAAACAGGGGTTTGCTGCAGGCGTCGGAATCGATGAGCAACCCCACGCCCAGAGCCAAGGCAAAAAAGAAGGTGGCCAGCGCCAAGGGCTTGAGCAATCGGTCCCATTCGGCCCGGCTTTGGGCCTTCCAGGTTTGGACCAACGAGTCGTAAAACAGCGGCGTTACGGCCAAAAACAGGTAGGATCGGCTGCAGGTGGGGAGTCCGCGGACCACAAAAAAGACCGCAGCGGCCACGCCCCCAACCACCAACACGGTTTGGTACCACCGGGCTCCGCGGGCGCCCAAGCGAGCGGCTACCGTGATTTTACCGGCGGCGCGGTCGGTTTCGATGTCCCGCAGGTTGTTGAGGTTGAGCACTCCCGTGGCCAAAAGCCCAATGGACAGGCCGGGAAGCAGAATCCAGGGGCTAAACTGGCCGGTTTGCACCATGAAACTGCCTTCGACGCCCACCAGGCCGAAGAAAAAGACCACAAAAAAGTCGCCCCAGCCGCGGTAGCCGTAGGTGGCTTGTCCGCCCACGTAGTTGACGGCACTCCAAAGGGCCAGGCCGTGGAGTCCCAAAAAGACCCACCGCAGGGTTCCGGAAAAGGCGAGAAACACCAAACTTCCTCCAACCAGGGCCGCCAACAAGCCAACGGCTTTCACGGCAACCCACATCGTTTCCGGCGCGATTTTTCCCGACGCCACCGACCGGGCTTCGCCGTTCTGGTGGGTGGTTCGGGAGGCGTCGGCGCCGCTTTTCCAGTCGTAGTAGTCGTTGGCGTAGTTGCTCAGCACCTGGTACAACAGGGTGGTGAGCACGGCCAACGCCAAAATCAACGGGTTGAAATAGCCGGCGTCTGCGGCCAAGAGGCTGCCCAGCGCAATGCAGGCCAAGGCCAAAGGCAAGGTGCGCAGGCGGGCGGCTTCCAGCCAAGTGCTAACGGACGGGGCGGCCATCAGGGGAACTGCGGGAATTTGCTGAAATCGGGGTCGCGTTTTTCCAAAAAGGCGTGCTTGCCTTCCTGGGCCTCCTCCATCAAGTAAAACATCAGGGTGGCGTCGCCGGCAAACTCCATTAGGCCGCGTTGACCGTCCAATTCGGCATTCAGGCCGCGTTTGATCATTCGCAGGGCCATGGGAGACCGTTGGATCATGGTGCGGCACCAGTCGACCGTCGTGGCTTCCAAGTCGGCCAAAGGAACGACTTTGTTCACCATGCCCATCGCTTCGGCCTCGGCAGCGGTGTATTGGTTGCACAAGAACCAAATTTCCCGGGCCTTCTTCTGCCCCACGTGGCGGGCCAGGTAGGAACTGCCAAAACCGGCGTCAAAACTGCCCACCTTGGGACCCGTCTGGCCAAACCGGGCATTGTCAGACGCAATGGTCAGGTCGCAGACCACGTGCAGCACGTGGCCGCCTCCAATGGCGTACCCGTTGACCATGGCAACCACGGGCTTGGGGATTTCCCGGATCCGCTTGTGCAAATCCAACACATTCAACCGGGGCACGCCGTCCTCGCCGATGTACCCGCCAATTCCCTTTACGTTTTGGTCTCCCCCGGAACAAAAAGCCTTGTCGCCTTCGCCGGTGAGCACCACCACGCGGATGTCTTGGCGCTCGCGGCAGATGTCCATGGCGTCCAGCATTTGGACGTTGGTTTCCGGGCGGAATGCGTTGTAGACCTCGGGGCGGTTGATGGTGATTTTGGCGATGCCTTCAAAAAAGTCGAACCGGATGTCCGAGTAGGTTTTGATGGGGGTCCAGGTGATCGGGTTCATAGAATGGGGTTTTTCCATTGGTTTTCAGTGAGATCGGGATCCGTGCAGACTTCGATGACGCACGGGGCTTTTGGATGTAAAAACGCATCGCTGCGCAGGATGTTCAGCCAGTCTGCGGCGATTTTGACCGAAAAAACGGCGCACCCCATTTCGCGGGCCCAGGGCAACACGCTCCGTTGATGGCGCACTTCGAAGTCGCGGGCCAGGTGTCCGGTGCTGGAAGGACCGTCGATCAACCGAAAAATGCCGCCGCCCGCATTGTTCAGGACCACCGCCACAAAGGCCGGGGGCAAGGATTCTTGGAACCACGCCGTGGCGTCGTAAAAAAAGCTGAGTTCGCCGGTTAACAGGCAGGTGGGCATGCCGTCGGACCACGCCGCTCCCAACGCCGTGGAGCTGCTTCCGTCGATGCCGGACGTTCCGCGGTTTCCCTGCCAAACGCGGTCCCAGGACTGGGGTCGTATGGATGCGCTGCGCAAGGCATGGCGGATCGCTGCCGAATTCCCCACCGAAAGCCGCATGCCCGCGGGCAAATGGTCCAGCAACAGGGACACCGCCACACCGTCGGTCAGGCAGTCGGCAGCCAGGCATGCGTCTCCGTGTGCGGCCTCTGTACTCTGCAACCGCTGTACCAGCCGTTCCTGTGCCGCTTCTACGGAGGGTCTCCAGGCGGTTGGTGCTTCCCCGTTGCTGATGGAACCAACCGACTCGGCGCTGTACCGAAGATTCAAAAGGGCCAAAAACGATGGAGCGTCCACCGCCAGATGCGCCTGCAACGTGCCCCAAATGCTCGGAATGCGGACGGTTGTTCCCACATGGGCCTGCCACGGCGGCTGGGCGGTCCAGGCATTTTTAACGCGTTTGGCCACGGTGGCGCCGCCCAGCGTAAACACGGCTTGGGGAACGTCGGAAACGGCGCAGGAGAACGCCAGGTGCTGTTCCCACCCCATCCACGGCCCCGGGCCCAGGTTGGAAAGGGGCTCGGCGACCACCACCAGGCGGGGGTCTGCGTCCAACCAACGCAGCAGTACGGGCCTCCAAGCCGCGCCCTGCTCCGCCGTCATTTGCCCCACCCACAGGGCGCGGCGTTCGGCTGACCACCACGGGGCGTCCCAGCCGGTTGAACGGTTGGAGAAGTCTGTGTAAACCGCGGGAATGTTGCGGGGTCTGCCCGGAGAATCGGTCGTTTCTGCATCCGAGAGGGCGGCTTTGTGTGCGCCCCCCGCTGCCTGGGAACCACCGTTCTTCGCAAACACTCCTGCATCCGGCGCATAGCCGTACAGCGGTTCGCGCAGCGGAACATTCAGGTGAACCGGGCCTTTGTCACGCACAGCGGCTTCCCACGCGAGGGTCCACCGCTGCCGGTTGCGGGCCGTGCGGGCCTGATAGGCTTCCGGGGATTCGTCCGCGCTATCCTCTTCCAAAGAAAACGACGCCACCACGTGGTCTCCAAAAAGGTTGTTTTGGCGGATGCTCTGGCCCTGGCCCTGGTCAATTTGGCCAGACGGACGGTCTGCCGTCAGAGCGATCAACGGAATTTCGCGGTAAAAGGCCTCGATCAAGGCCGGTGCCAAATTCTGTGCTGCGGATCCGGAGGTGCACAGCACGACCACCGGTTTCCCAGAGGCCTCTGCGGCTCCCAAGGCAAAATGAGCGGCCGACCGTTCGTCCAGCACGACGTGGTGGTGCGGAAATCCCAGCCCGTAAAAGGCTTCAATCAGCGGGGCATGGCGGGAACCGGGGGAAGAAATCCAGGTCTCCACCCCGTGGTTCTTTAGGAATTGCGCCAATTCCCAGGCGGTAGGATGGTAGGCCGCACTCACTGCGCGAAGATAGCACTGCGCAGGGTTTGCAATTTGGCCTCCGTCTCCTCCCATTCGCGCTGGGGATTGGACTGCGCCGTGATTCCACCGCCGGCATAAAGCGCTACGGCTTGCTGCCCCACTTCCATGCAGCGGAGGTTCACATAAAACCGTGCAGTGGAACCGCTGGACCACCCCATGTACCCGGCATACAGGCCGCGGTCGTAGCCCTCGTGGGCGCGCAAAAAGGCGCTCGCCCGGGCTCTGGGCAATCCGCCTACCGCCGGGGTGGGATGAAGCGATTGGGCCAAAGACAAACTGGAGGCGGGGGGCGGAAGTTCGCCCTCAATCCAGGTACACAAATGTTCCACCGGACCGGCCACGCGCACCACCGGCCCGTCCACAGTCAAATCCGACGCCCCCATGGCCCGCAGCATGTACGCAATGTCTTGGGTGACCAGGTCTTGTTCTTCTTTTTCCTTGGCTCCCCAGTGCCCTGTACTCCCTGCGGGCCGGGTTCCGGCCAAACTCATGGTCCGGAGGTGGGTTCCGTCGCGGTGCAAAAGCCATTCGGGAGAAGCCCCCATCCAGGTGGTTTGGCCCTCCCGGTAGAGGAGGTACACCATCGCGTCGGGGTAGCGTTCGCAGAGCGCGGCAAAGGCGTCAACGGTGTTGTAAAAAGTTTCGGGGGCGTGCACCACCCGGCGGGACGTCACGACCTTGGTCAGGGCGCCGTCGCGGCAGGCCTCAATGGCCCGTTCCACCAGCTGCTTGTATTCGGGCTCCGTGTGCGACGAGGGAACTTCCAACGGGGGCAAGGTGCGGTGGGCTTTCCGCGCTTGGGCCAAGGCCTCCGGCCCTTCAAAGCGTTTTCCCAGCCGGTAGGTCGAGCCTTCCCCGTGAAAGGGATGCACATAAAAAAGGGCCGCCTCTTCCCTCCCCTCGGAGAACGACGCGGTTTCATCCAACGAAGCGCCCCACAAAGGCTGTCCGGGCTCCCGGAGCAATACAAAGGAGGATTTTACGTCCATTTTCGGGGTTGCAACTTAAAACGACGCGGCTTAGGCCAGGTCGAGAATGGCATTGGTGAGGGTGACGGTGGAAACCAACTGGCCCGACGCGTCCACAATGCGGATTTCCACCACGTGGGACCGCTTGCCTCGGTGCAAAAAACGGGCCGTACCCACCACATATCCTTCCCGCACGCTGCGCACGTGGTGGGCCACCAACGTTTGCCCAACGACGGCTTGCTTCTCCGGATGGGGCAGGTGCACAAACGAATAGGCCGACCCCAGGGTTTCCGCCAAGGCGGCGGTGGCCCCGCCGTGCAGGAGGCCCATGGGCTGATGCACCCGGGGCCCCACGGGCATTTCGGCCACCAAACAAGCGTCGTCCAGAGCCGTGTAGCGGATCTCCAAGGTCTCCATCAACGTACCCAACAAACGGTCGTTCAATTCGTTCAGCTTTTTGGCAAAATCCATAGGCACAAAGATAACCGATTCCGTACCTTTGCCGCGTCGCAAACTTCCTTTGTAACGAAGCATCCTTATGATCCAAATTACCTTGCCCGACGGGGCCCAACGCACGTACGAACCGGGCACCACCGCTTTCCAAGTAGCCGAAAGCATTTCCCGTGGCCTCTCCCAAAACGCGCTGACCGCGCGCTGGAACGACCAAACCGTCGAATTGCACGACGCCCTTCCCGGCTCCGGCATGCTGCAGTTTTTCACCTGGGACCAACCCGAGGGAAAAACGGCTTTTTGGCACTCCTCTGCCCACGTAATGGCCCAGGCCATCACCGACCTCTACCCCGCCGTTCACCTGACCATCGGGCCGGCCATTGAAAGCGGTTTTTACTACGACATCGACTTCCGCGGCATCCATTTCGGAGAGGCCGACTGGGCCAAAGTGGAAGCGCGCTTCCTGGAACGCGCCCGGGAAAAGGCCGAATTCAAAATGCGCTCGGTCACCAAGGAGCAAGCCCTGGAAGCCTACGCCCACAACCCCTTCAAAACGGAGTTGATTTCCAATTTGGAAGACGGCACCATCACCTTTTGCGACCACAGCGACTTTACCGACCTGTGCCGCGGGGGCCACATCCCCAACACAGGCCTGATCAAGTCGTTCAAAATCACCAAAATGTCCGGTGCTTACTGGCGCGGACTGGAAACCAATCCCCAGCTGACCCGGGTATACGGCATTTCCTTCCCAAAAGCCTCCCTGTTGGACGAATACCTGCACCTGCTGGAAGAAGCCAAGAAGCGCGACCACCGCAAGCTGGGCAAGGAATTGGAACTCTTCACATTTTCCCAGCGCGTGGGACAGGGATTGCCCCTGTGGCTGCCCAAAGGAGCCGCCCTCCGCGAGCGCCTGGAGCAGTTTCTGAAGCGCGCCCAGAAGAAGGCCGGCTACCTGCCCGTCATCACCCCCCACATTGCCAACAAGGAACTCTACGTCTGTTCCGGCCACTACGAGAAGTACGGCAAAGACTCCTTCCAACCCATCCGCACGCCGGAGGAAGGCGAAGAGTACTTGCTCAAGCCCATGAACTGCCCGCACCACTGCGAAATTTTCAAATCCTCCCCCCGCTCCTACCGGGACCTTCCTCTGCGGTTGGCCGAGTTTGGAACGGTGTACCGCTACGAACAATCCGGCGAATTGCACGGACTCACCCGGGTACGCGGCTTTACCCAAGACGACGCCCACCTCTTCTGCACCCCGGACCAGCTCCTGGAAGAATTCCAAAAGGTCATCGACTTGGTGCTCTACATCTTCAAGACCCTGGATTTCACGGACTACAAGGCCCAAGTATCCCTGCGTCACCAGACCGACCGCTCCAAATACATTGGAACCGACGAAAACTGGGAAAAGGCGGAGTCGGCCATCTTGCAAGCCGCCCAAGAAAAGGGACTTCCCATTGTGGTGGAGTACGGCGAAGCGGCCTTCTACGGCCCCAAATTGGACTTCATGGTGAAGGACGCCTTGGGCAGACAGTGGCAGCTGGGCACCATCCAGGTGGACTACAACCTTCCCGAGCGCTTTGAATTGGAGTACAAAGGGTCGGACAACGAAATGCACCGCCCCGTGATGATTCACCGCGCCCCCTTCGGCTCTATGGAGCGATTTGTAGCGGTATTGCTCGAACACTGCGGCGGCAACTTCCCGCTTTGGCTCACCCCCGAGCAGGTGGCCATCTTGCCGGTGTCAGAAAAGTACGAAGCCTATGCCCAACAAGTTGCACAGGAGCTAGAAAATGCCGATATTCGCGCCCTCGTTGACCTTCGGAATGAAAAGGTTGGAAGAAAAATCCGCGATGCGGAGGTTCGGAAAATCCCCTTCATGGTGGTGGTTGGCGAGACCGAACAAGAAGCGAACAGCGTGGCCGTTAGACGCCACGGGCAAGGAGACTTGGGAGCGATGAGCGTGCTGGAATTCAGCACTTTAATTCAATCTGAAGTGGAAGAGCGCCTGTCCGCATTTTGATCGCCGCAATTGTTTCATCTTAAATTACCCGTCCCCTGAGGCCCAATCGTTCCAGAAATTACACCCCGCGCCGCGAACCCGAAGCGCTGCACAAAATCAACGACTTCATTCGCGTTCCGGAGGTTCGTTTGGTGGGGGAAAACGTCGAAGTAGGAGTCTACTCCACCCGCGATGCTCTGGCCAAGGCTACCGCCTTGGAATTGGATTTGGTCATGATCACCGAAAAGGCCGAGCCGCCTGTTTGCCGGATTGTCGACTACAAGAAGTTCTTGTACGACCAGAAGAAAAAGCAGAAGGAAATCACGGCCAAAGCGGTGAAAGTGGTCATCAAGGAGATTCGTTTTGGACCCCAGACGGACGAACACGATTACGAATTCAAGAAAAAGCACGCCATCAAATTCTTGGAAGATGGATTCAAGATAAAGGCCTACGTATTTTTCCGTGGCCGGTCCATTGTGTACAAGGAACAAGGCGAAATCCTGCTTCTCCGCTTGGCCCAAGACCTGGAACACCTGGGCAAGGTGGAGGCCCTTCCTCACTTGGAAGGAAAGCGGATGTTTATGATCATCCAACCCAAAAAGAAGTAATTCCTTTTCATAGCTGCGAACTCAAATCCCATCATCATGCCCAAAATGAAGACCAAGTCCAGTGCCAAGAAGCGTTTCAAGCTGACGGGTACTGGCCAGATCAAGCGCAAGCATGCCTACAAGAGTCACATCTTGACCAAAAAGGCCACCGACCGCAAGCGCCGTCTGACCCACTCCACGTTGGTAAGCCCCGTGGACATGCCGAGCGTGAAAATGCAATTGTGCATCTGACCGCTTAACCATCGAATTGTTCGGTACCCTTAACCCTGCGCAAACGCCTTCAAGTGTTCTTTTGAGCCGCGTTGCCAAAAAAAAGTAAAAAGAAATGCCTAGAAGTGTAAATCACGTCGCCTCCCGCGCCCGCCGGAAGCGCATTATGGGAATGGCCAAAGGTTTCTTCGGCCGCCGTAAAAATGTTTGGACGGTTGCCAAAAACGCCGTTGAAAAAGCCTTAGTCTATGCTTACCGCGATCGCCGTCAAAAGAAGCGCAACTTCCGCGCTCTTTGGATCCAGCGTATCAATGCCGGTGCTCGTTTGCACGGCATGTCTTACAGCGTGTTGATGGGCAAATTGCACGCTGCCAATATCGACCTGAACCGCAAGGTTTTGGCTGACTTGGCCATGAACCACCCGGACGCTTTTGCGGCCGTAGTGAATAAGGTAAAATAAATAACCGCGTTCGCAGCGCAGGAAAGCCGCCCCTTGGGGCGGCTTTTTTTATGCCCCCATGCGGGGGCCTTCCGCTGCACCGTACAACAAGCCGACGGGGCTGTCGTAGACGTTCCAGGTGCGGTCGCCTTGAAAGTCTTGGCGTAGGACGGGAGGAAGAACGCGGAAATGCCCCGGAAGCAGCTGCTCCGGATAGACAACCAACGTGTCTCCTACCGGATGGCCGGGAAGCGGAGCGTGAAATAGTTCACCAGCGCGCTGCAGCGGTATTTCGTTCACCCGACCAAACATGCGGGCCACTTCCAACCGGGGCGGCCGGAGGTACAGGGTTTGGGGGGCGTCGGACGCAATCCACGACCCGCCGTGGAACACATCGACGCGGTCGGCCCATTCCAGGGCGTCGCGCACGTCGTGTACCACCACGACCACGGAGCGTTTGGATTGCCGCTGCCAGGTGCGGAGGTCGTCCAGCAGGGTGCGTTTGGTGGCCGGGTCCAAGTGGCTGAATGGCTCATCCAGCAAGAGCACGTGGGGCTTGGATGCCAGGGCTTGCGCCAGGGCCAACCGCTGGAGTTGCCCACCAGACAGGGTGTGGGTGGGAGCGTCTTCCCAGCCGTCCAGGCCTACACTGGTGAGCCAACGGCGGCTCCACGCGGCCTCTTGGGAGTCGGACTCCGTGTGCACAAAGTGCAAAACATTTTCCCGGACTTTGCGAAAAGGCATTTGCCCAAAATCCTGGCGTACCAGTGCTACCCCCGGAATGCCGGGCAGGAGCCGGTCGGCAGCCGGAGGAACCCGGCGGGAACGAAAACGCACCTCCCCCTCGTCCGGGGTGAGGTGCGCTCCCAAAATTTTCAGAAAAGTGCTTTTTCCAGAACCGGAGGGGCCTACAACCGCCACCACCTGGCCGGTAAACAACTGCCAATGCCCAACGGTCAGCAGGAACCGGTCGTCGTAGCCGTGGACCGCATTCCAGACCTCCAGAAGGGGACGCACGGACCGAATTACAGGTGAATGACCTCGCCGTAGGCGGCAGCCGTTGCTTCCATCACGGCCTCGCTCATGGTGGGGTGCGGGTGCACGGCCTTGAGGATTTCGTGGCCGGTGGTCTCCAGCTTGCGGGCCGTTACGATTTCGGCAATCATTTCGGTCACGTTGGCTCCAATCATGTGGGCGCCCAGCAACTCGCCGTATTTGGCGTCGTAGATGACCTTCACAAAGCCGTCCTTGGCACCGGCGGCGCTGGCTTTACCGCTCGCAGAAAACGGGAATTTGCCCACCTTGATGTCAAAACCGGCTTCCTTGGCCTTCTTCTCCGTGTAGCCCACGCTCGCAATCTCAGGAGAGCAGTAGGTGCAACCGGGGATGTTGTTGTAGTCCAAGGGCTCGGGGTGGTGTCCGGCGATTTTTTCCACGCAGGTGATGCCTTCCGCCGAGGCCACGTGGGCCAATGCCTGGCCCTTGACCACGTCGCCAATGGCATAGTAACCGGGGATGTTCGTAGCGTAGAAGTCGTCGGTCACAATAATGCCGCGCTCCGTCTTGATGCCCACGGCCTCCAGGCCAATGTTTTCGATGTTGGGGGTCACGCCCACGGCAGACAGCACCACGTCGCATTCGATTTTGTGCTCGCCCTTGGCGTTCTTGTAGGTCACCACGCATCCGGCGCCCTTGGTGTCCACGTGGGTCACTTCGGCTCCGGTTTCAATTGCGATGCCGTTTTTCTTGAAGGTGCGCTCCAACTGCTGCGAAATGTCTTCGTCCTCGTTGGGCACAATGCGGGGCAGGTACTCCACCACGGTCACCTGGGTGCCCATGGCGTTGTACACGTAAGCGAAC
>JBIIBX010000041.1:0-10173 GCA_044239185.1 Schleiferiaceae bacterium
ATAGGCGTACCAATATTGATGAGTATTAAAAAGTCCACCCTTTTTCTCAGCAGTACCACCTCCAGCACCACCACCACCGCCACCAACAACCAAATATTCAAGGTTGGAGGTGTTCTGAGGAACGGACCATTGACATTCTACGCTGGTATTGGTAAACGTGAGCACATGGTAAGGCTTGCCGTTGTGAATGATGAAAGACTTGGTGTAATGCGTCCCCTCCACACAGGGCGTCTGCGCCTGGGCGCCAACCGTCAAAAGAGCGAAAAGGACAACAAAAAAGGAAAGTCGGAAAATGGATTTCATAGGAAGGAAATTCAAAATAGGAATGGATGTGAGGCCGTAATCGAAAACGGAGCGCGAAAAAACGAGATCAACGGATAAACTTCTCCGAGAAGAATTCGTCGCCGAGTTCGAGGGAGAGAACGTAGAGACCGGAAGGCAGGGACGGAAGATTCTTCACGACCAACTCGTTGCTCTCCACGCGTCCGGAGAAGGCGAAGAGCTCGCGGCCCTGGAGGTCGGTTACGGAAACCCGGGCACGCCCGGCTTCCAGCGATTTGAAGAAGATCTCGTCACCGGATACCCAACCCAATAAAGGCTTTTCTGAATAAAGGCTCCGCACTTTGGCGGCCAACTGGGCAGAGGTTACGTTGGGCTGGATAAACAGGGAGAAGCGATCCGGGTAGCGGTCGTCGTAGAGGAAGGTGTGGGAAGCGGAAACCAAATCCACCAAGGTGTTGGTGCGCTTGTCCAACAGGGCCACCGCGTAGGTGTTCAGCATGTACTTGGAGTCGTACGAAACGGTGTACACTTCGCCGTGTTTGGGGGCCTGGAAGGCCACCGGGACCTCCTTCATCTCCAGGGCGTCGGGGCCGTAGTTTACGGCGTTCACTGCCAACGCTTGGCCGGAGAAATGGGTGGAATAAATATTGGGCAGTCCGTTTTCGTTGCCCCACTTGTAGGCATCCCAATCGGCATCAAAAGCGTCCGACGTTTGGGCAATGAAACTGACCACCGTGTAGTCGTTCTTGGTGGGATCCGATGCTTGCGCGGTGCGAAGCACCAAGCGGTCAAACGACACCGATTGTTGAGCAGAAAGAGCGGTGCTCGCTAATAGCAGAGCAGCAAGGGTAGCGTGGCGCATACGCAGAGGGATTTTCGATTTGGAACAAAAATCCCCAAATAACCTCGCGCGCCCGGTTCTAAATCATGTTCATAACAAAGGAACAGCCGTTTGTAACGAAAATTGAAACGGCTAAAAACTTTTAAACCAAGAGTTTAAATACCCTTGAGCAGTTGAGCGATCCACTGAGAGCGGTTGTTCACCAAGTCCGCTTTCTTTAGTCCAAGGGCTTGAATGGGCTCCGCTTGCAGCCAAGAAATGCCAAAATCCGCCATGGCTTCTTTGATAACATCAAACTCCAAAACGTCTTCCTGAATATGCACTTTGATTTTTTGAGGCGGCAAAGCCAACCGGTACGCCCCGCGGTTCCCTTGGAACAGGATTTTCTGTTGCATGCTGCTGGAGGCCGACTTATTCCACCAATCCACCATGCGGAATTTCACTACGTTCATGTCTCCGTGAACCAAGTCGATGTTGTGCACCGTGGCCAAGGCAAAAGCCAGCCAATGGGCACCGGGCTTGGTGAGTCGGTCTTTTTCAATGGTCAGTCGCTTGCGCTCGCCGTTGTCCATCCAAACATCCAAATGGAACTGAAAAGACTGGGGCGTCCAATGCAACTCCAGGCCCTCTAATCGGCCAATTTCTCCCGAAGCGTTTAGCCAACCGGAAGAAAGAGCCGGAACCGATTCCGAATTGCCCTCCGTGAGAATCATCGAGAACACCAACAAAGAGGTAGCCGAAAAGACCAACAACACCAAGGTAGAGGCCACCGTAATGAACAGCTGGGGCGGTATTTGAAAGGCCACATACCACATCAAGGAAAAATAGAAGACCACAAGCAAGCACGCTCCCAGCAGCAGTCCAATAAAAGCCGACAGTGCATTTTTACCCAACCGGGATTTCAATAGGCGCCAAGCGTACCAAGAAAACACCACCAAAGACACCCAATTGACCAAAGCGTCTACCAGGCGCAAGCCCTCTTGCAGGACTTCGTTGCTGGCCGCATTGGGCAAACTTTTCAGGATCATGACCGAAATGGTGAGTCCAATAAACGAGGCCATCACCACCCCCAACCACGTTCTTCTTTTGGACACCCAACGGTCCAACCCTTTGCCGGACCACGCAAGCGGTAGGAAAGCAATCGCCACCAAGCGAAGATGGCTTACCAGCAGCATCAAAACAGAATGAAAGAGCACGTACTCTTGGGTAATCTCCAAAGAGAACAGCAAGGGCACGTTTGCGAGGACCAAACCCAATTGGTGAGCGGCCATGGCTAAGGCGGCTACACTGGCTTCCGCATTGCGCTTGTACAACTCCCAAGCAGCCAGGAAAAAGAAAATTCCGGTTAGGAGGCGAACGGCAGATCCGATGTAGAGTAGGCTATCCATAAAAGGCAGGTGTTCCCAAAGATAGGTTTTAGGTCAAAACTACTCCATTTAAAAAAGCGAGGCAACCTCAAAAATCCACTATCACCCCAATGGTGGGCAACCGGCGCCCGGTGTCCGATTGAATGGTCTTGATTTGGTACGCCGAGGGGTCGTTGGGATCCACCAAAGGTGCCCCGTTGGCGTCGCGCTCCACGGTGAGGTAGGGCATCAAGGGGATGGCGTTCTCCAAGACATTGGCAATGTCCAGGAACCAATTGAAACTCCACTTTTTGTAGTGCGCAGTTTTGTCTAGGCGGAAGTCCACCTGCGAGAATGGAGCCAGCCGGGCTTGGTTCAGGCGGGTGTAGTCGAATTGGCCGCGTTGGGCCACGTCCCAGTACGACCGCTGCGCAGACAGAACGGTGTCGTACGGGGTGTAAGGCGTGCCGGAGCTGTAGCGCCAACGAACGCCCCATTGCCACCCTTTGCCCCAGGTACGACCGACGTTGAGGGAGAAGTAGTGGCGGGAATCCCACACCGAAGGCTTCAATTCTCCGTCGGGTCCGGCAAACCGGGACTCGCTGTACGTGTAGGAGGTCATCCAGAAGTAGCCGCGCTCGAATTTGCGTTGCACAAAGAACTCAAAGCCCATGGCCTCCCCGGTGCTGGTGCTGTTCGCGGCCTGGTTCCCCACGGCCACGTAGGCAGCCAATGCATTGGCGTAGGAAATGGAGTCTCCCAACAAAAAGGGGTAGGACTGGTAGCGCTTCACAAAGACTTCGGCGCCCACCCGGTAGGAAGAACCCGCCCGGTATTCCGTGCCCAGGGCCACTTGGCGGCTCTGGATGGGTTTCAGCTGGTTTTGGGCATCGGCCATTTGGGTGTAGGCCAACACGACCGACGGTGCCGTCTGGTGGTACTGGCCTGCAGAAGCGTTCAGGGTCCAATGAGATCCCAATTTGTACGACGCAGCCAAACGCGGAGAAACGCGAACGGCAGGAGCCCCGTACGTCCACAAGTCTACCCGCAGACCGGGCGAAATGGACAACTTGTTGTCTAAAAACCGGCGGCTCGCGTTGGCAAAAAGGGAGGCATTGGCCCAGCCAAACTGGACGTCTCCTTGCACCGTGTCCGTGGCGGTTTTGGTGGGGACAATGTTCCAGTTGTTGACGCGGACCTGGCGAAAGGCCACTCCTCCCCCCGCCTTCACTTCGTAGGTACGACCCGCCCACAGGCGTTCCACCCGCAACCGCTGGGCCCGCTCCATGGAACGGTAGCGCAGGGTGCGGTCTGCCTCTGCGTTGGTGTTGTTTAGGAACTTGTCCGCGTTGTTGATGAAGCCGTCGGCGCTGGCCACGTAGGTCCAGTGGCCGTTGTCCAGGTACTTTTTGTAGACGGCCCCTACCGCGCCCACCTGCTGTTCCCCTTGGGGAATGTAGCCGATGTTGTAAAGCAGGGCGTCGGACCCCCGGCCGTTGGTGAAGAGTCGGTACTTGTCGTTCCCTCCTACTCCCGTCAGTATGAGCTCCGACCGTACGCCGGTCTGGATGCGGATGCGGAACTGGGCGTCTTGGTAGGTGGGGAGAATGGGGATATTGAACAGTTTGAAGTAGTGCTGGGTGAGGGAATTGCGCACGGAAAACATCATGCTGGCTTTCTTGCTCAGGGGTCCCTCCACGGTTGCGCCGTAGTCGGTGGGCATAAGGGTGACGCGGGCGCCCCACCGGTCCGTGCGGGCTTCTTTTTGGTGCAACTCAATAACGCCGCTCAGGGCATTGCCGCGGGCGGCCGGGAAGGCTCCTGTATACACGTCCACTCCCTTGACGAAATCCATGTTGATCAATGCGTTGGGGCCGCCGCTGGCCCCCTGAATGGAAAAGTGGTTCAGCGTTGGGATTTCGATGCCGTCCAAGGTGTATAGATTCTCGCTGCTTGCGCCGCCCCGCATGGACAGGCTGTAGCCAAAAGAACTCTTGGGCAAAATGCCGGGGTAGGCTTGGAGGGCCTTGGTGATGTCCAAGTTGACCCCGGGCATGTGGGCCATTTCTGCCCAGCCCATGTTCTTCACGCACAGCGGAGACTCGGTGGTGCGAATGAAGGCGTCGGACACCACCTGGGCTTCCCCCATGACCACGGATTTTTCGGGGGTCATGGAAATCCGGACGACGGCCGGCTTGTGCTGGGTGACAGCCAGGTCAAACAGCAAAGTGGTGCGGTGGTCGACCGCCTCTACCCGAATGTTGTAGGCGCCGGGCGCCAGTCCCAAAACATGAAAATAACCGGATTTGTCGGTTTGGGCAGTTGCGGTCCCCGGAAGGATGGATACCTCTGCTTTTGCAAGGGGCTTGCCCGTTACGGCATCCAAAACATAGCCCTCAATATGGCCCTGTGGGGCGTTCTGCGCGAAGAGAGACGTCGTAAGTGCCAAGAAGATCAGTCCGAGCGCCATACGGCAATACCCGTAAAAGGTTATTTTCATGCGGCAAAATTACCGACCAAAAAAAGGCGGAAATACCCCAATCGGGAGTATTTCCGCCCCTCTTTCAAGCGCGGCTACCGGGAGGTCCCAAACGGACCCGGAAAACGGTTAGCGGTTGGCCGGCTCGCGCTTCAGGAACAGGGAGGCCAGCGAACCCAACAGTATCCACGGCAAGGTGCCGTCCAGCAAGGAAGCCAGGAGGTCTTGGGTGGGGTACCAAATGTGGTTGGTGTACTGCGTGGCGGCAAAGCCCATCCAGCCAATTCCCAAAGAAACAAGCAATGCCCGCGGGAAGGAACGGTTGGACATGCCCTTCAGAAAGGAATACAGCACAAAGGCGATAACCAAATCCACCAGCCAGCCGCGGAGCATGTTGCGGCCCATGGAGTCTGTGCGTTCGGAATAGTAGGTGAGTTTGACCCACGGCTTGCCGACGGTTTGCTCCCACATGGCCTGGTATTCTTTGGCCGACGAACCGTTTTGCGCCCGGGGCATCATGTACTGGCCCTCTTCGATGCCGACCGACTCCAAAAAGGCCAGAACGGTGTCTTGCTGGGGGTGGTAGGACTGGCCCGCGTCGTGCAGGTTGGCGCCCGCGAAGGACAAGAACTGCCAAAAGAAGAGCAGCGTGCCGCCCAGGAGGCTGAAAATCAGGGTGTTTTTCACGGTGTTAAGGACTAAAAATTACTTCACCGCAGCTTTGAGAGCGGTCTTGGTCTTTCCCGCGGGGCGTTTTTGGACCAAGTAGCCTTCCAAGGTCTCGAGTCGCAATTGGTCGTCGCTGTTCTTGAATCCACGCAGCTCCGTTACCAGGAAAAACACCTCGGGATTCGATGTGGGAAGGGGACGCAGGCGGCGTTTTTGCGATTCCTCGGTCACATCCTTATCCACGACTATCTTCTCCATCGCCAACCATTGGTCCACCGGCAGTTCGATCGATGGGGACGTGCCGGAGCCAAAAATCGATGGGGAGGTGCCAGAGCCAAAAGAGGTACGCCAGAGGGCGCCCGTTTCGAGGTGGGCTTGGTTCATCTCTTCCAAATCAGTGTAATCCAAGTCCACCCATTCGACTCGGCCGTAATCGTCGGATAGAACCGTGCGGCTGGTGGATTCCCACGTGAATTGAGGGGTTGGAAGGGCCGCCTCCGCATTGTTTCCTTCGGCGCGGTAATTCAACGTTTCCAGAAAATCCTGCATGTCGTCCCTCGCCTGCCACTCCCGGGAGTCGGCTTCGATGACGTCCAAGGGGGTGCCTTGCAGTTTTTGGGTGTGGTTTTGCGCCAGATAGAGGGCGGCTTCGTAAATGGTTTCGCACGCGGTGCTGTCCAGGTCTTTGGGCGCGGCAATGAGTCGGTTGCCGTCCAACAAGTTGTTCTCCCGGGCGGCGTTTAGGAAGCGCGCGTACTGGCTTTTAAATGCCCACTGGGAAGCGCTGAACGGTCCTACCGAGATGGCCAGCGCCGCAATGGCCAACACCACGGGTACCCAATGCAGGGGCGCTTTGGGACGAACGACGTAGAGTACAGTTAGAACGGTCAAGAAGAGTCCGTGGTAGAACCCGAACACGCGCAATTCGGTGAATCCGTAGTCCAAGATGCGTTTGCCCAAGGCCACCCAAAGCAAGACCAACAAGAGCAACAAGATGCGTTGGAACCACAGGGCCCACGGCCGGGCGGGGGCGTATTCCCGAGAAAGGGCAACAGCCAGGTAGCCAATGCCGCCAAACCCACCAATCAATCCGGTCACGACGCCCCGCGGGAGTTCCCATTGGGCGGTGATTTTCAATCCGTAAGCCACCAAAATCAAGGCATAAATACCCAAGATGGGCCATACAATGAAGCGCAGCAGGTTCCACAAGGCCTTGGGCGGTTCTGGCCATTGGTCCTCCGCGGTATAGGGGTTCGGGATATTGGACAAAAAAATGAAGGTCTGCACGGGTACGAAGACCCAAGCCGCCACGGTGCCGAAGTACTCGGGCTCCAATTCGATGTCGAACAAAAGGTTGAGGGCACCCAAAACGCCTGCAATACCAGCGAACAGAATGACGCTGAAAACACCGCTTTGGGCAAATCCCAGAAAGAGCGACTGGTTGGTGAACCAAAAAGCGCGGGCGGCCTGCGGGCGGCCCAAAAAGGGAACCAGCGCCACCAACACGTGGGTGAACACGACGGTTGGGAAGAACCACAAGGGGAAGATGCCGGTAAAGAGGTCTTCGCGGTTGGGAGCGGTTATGATGACCAACGCGTGTACGCCTGCGGCCAATTCGTTGGCCGCCCAGCGGTTTTTACTGCCCCAGGGAAGGCGGCCCGCGCCCAGTTCAGCCGCCACATACAGCGGCAAGCCCAAACCCAACAACAAGACCCACCGGATGGCGCCCGACACCCATTCTTCAGAGTTTTCTGCATCGGAATCGGGTACGGCCCAAAAATATTCCACCCAGCTCCAATCGTTTATGACGCCCGTGAGCAGGTAGGCCATGGCTACAGCCAAGGCAACGGTGACGGGGAAGGCCCGCACTACCTGAACGATCTGTTGAATCAGGACGCGGGGATTGAGCCGAGCGGCCCAGGATTTCAGCAGTTGCTCCATGCGGCAAGAATTTGGTTCACCGAAGGTAAAAAATGAGGGCGACTTGGAAGATTTTTAGGCCCTTTTTTAGGTTTATTCGCCACCATTTGGGGTGGAATTTGCGCAGGGCGGATATTAGCCCGCGGTGGTGGATGCCCCGCCCTGCGGGCGCGGGCCTTTGGGCTTGCCGAACTTCTTCTTTTTGAAGGACGAACCGGATCCGCCGCGTCCAGCTGGGCCAACGCTTTTTCCTCCGCCGGGGCGGCCGGAACCCTTGGAACGAGCCTCCCACACGGGACCCTCGCCCAGTTCCGTAGGCGGCGGTAACTTCTCAAAATCCCGATCAATCAACCGTTCGATTTTGCTGAACTTAAACATGTCGTCCGGACTCACCAAGGTGATGGCCATGCCGGTGGTTTTGGCGCGGGCGGTACGACCAATGCGGTGGACGTAGTCCTCGGCGTCGTTGGGGACGTCGAAATTCATGACCAGGTCAATGCCTTTGACGTCGATGCCGCGGCTCATGACGTCGGTGGCCACCAAAATCCGGGTGCGGCCGTTTTTGAAGTCCGACAGGGCTTGCTCGCGTTCTTCTTGGGTGTAGTCCGACGAAATGGGGGCGCAGGCGAATTGGCGGTCGCGCAGTTTGCGGTAGAGCTGCTCGACTTTCTTTTTGGTGGAGCAGAACACGATGATTTGCTTGTACTCGTCTTTGTCGGACAGGAGGTGGCGGGCAAGGGCCACTTTCTGCTCTTCGTAGGCCAGGTAGATCTTTTGGGTGACGCCTTCGGCGGGCTTGGCAATGGCGACGCTGACTTCTTGGGGCTCGTGCAGGATTTGGTGGGCCAATTGCCGGATGCGGGGGGCCATGGTGGCGCTGAACATAAGGCTTTGGCGGTTCTTGGGGAGCTTGTCGATGATTTTCAGGATGTCGTCGTAGAAACCAATGTCCAGCATGCGGTCGGCCTCGTCGAGCACCAGAAAGTCGACGTTGTCGAACTTGGCGTTGCCTTGTTCCATGTGGGCCATCAAGCGGCCGGGGGTGGCGATGATGAGGTCGGCTTTTCCGGAGAGGGCGGCTTTCTCTTGATCCCAGGCCACGCCGTCGCCTCCGCCGTACACGGCTTTTACCGCTGACTGGGTGAAGAAGGCCAAGCCTTCGGCCTGCTGGGCAATTTGGATGGCCAGCTCCCGTGTGGGGCAAAGGACCAAGGCCTTGACGCCGGGGGTGTCCAGTTCGGTGAGGCGGTTCAGCAGAGGCAGTAAGAAGGCAGCGGTTTTGCCGGTACCGGTTTGGGCGCACCCGATGAGGTCGTAGCCGTCGAGAATAAGAGGGATGGCTTTGGCTTGAATTTCCGTGGCCTCGGTGTAGTTCATGTAGTACACCGCGTCCAACAAGGTGTCGTTCAAGTAAAAGTCGTCGAATTTCATGGGTGCAAAGGTAGGGGTTTGGAATTCGACGCAAACCTCGGAAACTTCCGGCGTGGTTTCGGATAGGCCGAGTACGTGAATACGACGCGAAAGGACCTCGGTTATGTGTTGTTAGCCTCAATACCCCTTGTAATCAAGGCAAAAGAGATGGTTTGTAGAGGCTTTGTAGAGCAGTGCTCCCCTTGCAAACTCGGGTTATATTGAACGAGGAGCCTTACTTTTGTAAACTATTTTAGGCAGATTCTGTTATGTTGAAATTTTTTAAAGCGTGTGCGGTTTCTTTTGTGTTGGCAGGATTTATTCCGACCATGCAAGGGCAGGTCTTTGATGTGAATAATCAGCAGCTGTCGTTTAACACAAGAACGCGTGGCCTTGCCGATAACGTAAATACAATTGCCAATGAAGCAATTTTATTCACGAATGTTATCACAATTAACGGCACGCAAATTGACGCGATCTTAAGGACGTTATCGGTTGCGAATGTCAGTTCTACGGACCATTTTGATCAACCGGCATCCACGGGGAGCCTTTTCTCCAACAACAACACCAACTATATCTCACCTCAAGTCACCTTTGGCACAGGCGGTGGAACGATCACCTATCAAATTGAATTTATCCTTGGAGGGACGTACAATACTACCTCCAAAAAAGGATCTGCGGTAACGTTGCAAAACGTGGTCTTGAACACCTACGATATTGACGGAAATACCAGCGCAAAACAACACAATGAATTCGGAGGATTTCAGAAATACGAATTAGGTGGGAGTCCTACGAATTTGGCGCTCACCTACAACAGCACCACCGAGCTTACCAAATTTACGTCCATTACTACGGGGAACACCTCCAACATTCTTGAACCGCAAAATAGAATTCGGGTCACTTACGGTAATGCGTCCGAAGTGAAAATCACAGTAGGCGCAGATGGCAGCGGCTTGGCATTTTTCTTTTTAGATTTCTCTGCGGGCCCCGCCTTTTCCGGAGCAGTAGCTGTCAATGGGCCTTCCTTGGATTTAAACCCAACTAGCACACGCATTGATTGCGGAACCATTTTCAAACCCAATGTGCCAGACAAATTTGTCAAAGATTCCTGTGTGGTGTACGCTCCCAATGGCATTGATGAATTGCTCCTTGAGTTCCAAGATTCCATTGTAAAAGACGGAACAAACGAATCCATCCGGATATTGAATGCCACATCCGGCGGTATT
>JBIIBX010000224.1:0-10721 GCA_044239185.1 Schleiferiaceae bacterium
ACATGGCGTCCTTGATGTCGTTGATGGCGTCGTAAATGATGGAGTACAAACGGATCTCGATTTCCTCCTTCTCCGCCAGTTTTCGGGCGGTGGCAGAAGGTCGAACCTGGAAGCCCACGATGATGGCTTTGGAGGCGCTGGCCAACAGGACGTCGGACTCGGTCACCTGGCCCACGGCCTTGTGGATGATGTTCACCTGAATTTCCGGTGTGGAAAGGCGCTGCAAGGAGTCGCTCAGGGCTTCGATGGAACCGTCCACGTCGCCTTTCAAAATGATATTCAACTCCTGGAAGTCGCCCACAGCCAAACGGCGGCCAATTTCTTCCAGGGTGAGGTTTTTCTGAGAACGGACGCTTTGTTCGCGGCTCAGTTGCTGGCGGCGCTGGGCAATCTGCTTGGCCTCGCGCTCGTCGTCCATGACGTTGAAGGTGTCGCCCGCTTGGGGGGCGCCGTCCAGACCCAGGATGGAAACGGGGCTGGAAGGTCCGGCCTCGTCTACCTTGTGTCCGCGTTCGTCCATCATGGCCCGAACCTTGCCGGAGAACTGGCCTACCAGCATGTAGTCTCCTACGCGCAAGGTGCCGTTTTGAACCAACAAGGTGGTTACATAACCGCGGCCTTTGTCCAGCGATGCTTCAATAACCGTTCCTCGGGCCATCCGCTTGGGATTGGCTTTGAGGTCCAGCAATTCCGCTTCCAAAAGGACTTTGTCCAGCAATTCTTGAACATTCAAACCGGTCTTTGCAGCGACGTCTTGGGACTGGATTTTACCGCCCCAATCTTCCACCAACAGGTTCATGCCGGCCAGTTGTTCTTTGATTTTCTCGGGATTCGCTTCTGCCCGGTCCACCTTGTTGATGGCAAACACAATGGGGACGCCGGCTGCTTGCGCGTGGCTGATGGCTTCCTTGGTTTGGGGCATGACCGCGTCGTCCGCCGCCACCACAATAATGGCAATGTCGGTCACCTGGGCACCGCGGGCCCGCATGGCGGTAAACGCCTCGTGACCCGGTGTATCCAGGAAGGTGATTTGCTGACCTCCAGGCAATTGCACGCTGTAAGCGCCAATGTGCTGCGTAATACCCCCTGCTTCACCGGCGATGACGTTGGCCTTCCGGATGTAGTCAAGCAGCGAGGTTTTACCGTGGTCGACGTGGCCCATCACCGTAACAATCGCGGCGCGCGGAGACATATCTTCGTCGGCGTCAACTGATTCGATCAAGGCCTCATTGACCTCTTCGTCCACAAAGAAGACGGAGAAGCCGAATTCGTCGGCTACAATGGTGAGTGTTTCTTTGTCCAGACGTTGGTTCATGGTGACCATGATGCCCAAGGACAGACAGACGGAGATGATGGCCGTTACGGGCACCGTCATCATGTTGGCTACTTCGGTTACCGTTACAAACTCGGTTACCTTCAATACTTTGTCTTCGGCCGAACGCAACTGCAGTTCGTTCATGACCTGGTCCCGGCGATCCGCACGCTTGTCTCGGCGGATTTTGGAGCCCTTGGACTTGCGTCCTCCGGTCAACTTCTCCAGCGTTTCGCGGATCTGCTTTTGGATTTGCTCGTCGGTCAACGCCGGTTTAGGCGCTGCGGGTTGCTTGTCTTGGCGTCCAGGACCTTGGCGTGGCCGGCCTTGTTGTCCGCCTACCGATGCGGCGCCGGTGGTGGTACGGCCGGTACCGGAAATGTTTGCGCCGCCGGTTGCGCCGGTTTTGATGCGGGCGCGCTTGCCTTTCTCGCCGCCGGCTCCAGGTTTGGTGGCCTTGGGGCGGTTGAATTGGGTCAAGTCGATGGTCTGCCCGGTCAACTTAGGGCCGTCCAATTTCTGGTACTGGGTGGTGTGGTGAACGGTGCCTGAATCTGGCGCAGGAGTGCCTTCGGCTGCTGGAGCAGCGGCCGCTGCTGCGTCCACGGCGGGTGCCGGGGTTTCGGGAGAAGCAACCGGTGCTGCCTGCTCCACAACCTCAGCTGCGGGGGCGGGAGCCGCTGCAGGAGCAGGAGCCGCCTTTGGCGCCTTGGGCTTGGGTGTTAAATCGATTTTGCCGGCGAATTTCGGACCTGCCAGCGTGGCGCGGCCGCGAATGACGTCGTCTTTGGGAGCCGCGGGGGCTTCCACGGGGGGGGCACTTTCCACGGGGGGAGCGCTTACCACGGGGGCTTCCGCGGCAGGAGCTGCAACGGGCGCGGGGGCTGCCGCAGGGGCGGCTTCCACAGGAGGTGCTTGAGCCGCTACGGGCTCGGACTTGGGCGTTTCCGCAACAGGAGCGGGAGCGGCGGGCGCTGGGGCAGGAGCCTCCTCGGCGGCCGGCTTCACCGGTGCGGGGGCAGCAGCCGCTTGTTTCTCAGCCAACAAAGTAGCCTTCTCCTCCCGCTTTTGCGAGATGATGGACTCGGCCTGGTCTTTGTGGCTCTTGTCCGAGGCGAAATTCCCCAACAGAACAGCGTACTGCTCGTCGGAGATTTTGGTATTCCGGTTCTTCTCGACCTCGTGGCCTTTGGACAACAGGAAATCCACGGCCGTATCTAGGCCGATGTTTAACTCGCTGAGGACTTTACTAATGCGAATGCTGCTCATGCTGGGGTATTAATCTTCGAATTCGGCTTGCAAGATGGCGCGCACTTCCTGGATGGTTTCCTCTTCCAAATCGGTGCGGTTGACCAAATCTTCCACGCTCATGTTCAGGACGTCTCGGGCGGTGTCGCAGCCAACAGACTGCAACGCCTCGATTACCCACTCTTCGATTTCGTCGGTGAAATCGGTAAGCGCTACGTCTTCTTCTTGGGCTACATCGTCGCGGTATACGTCGATTTCATAGCCCGTTAAACGGCTGGCCAACTTGATGTTGAAGCCGCTGCGGCCAATGGCCAAGCTGACTTGGTCAGGCTTCAGGTAAACTTCCACGCGGTTTTTGTCCTCGTGGATAACCATGTTGGTGATCTTGGCCGGAGCCAAGGCCCGTTGGATGAACAACTGCTGGTTGGTGGTGAAGTTGATAACGTCAATGTTCTCGCTGCGCAATTCGCGGACAATGCCGTGGATGCGGGAACCTTTCATGCCCACACACGCGCCAACGGGGTCGATGCGGTCGTCGTAGGATTCCACGGCCACCTTGGCTTTCTCGCCCGGGATGCGGACTACTTTGCGCACGGTGATAATGCCGTCGAATACCTCGGGGATCTCGGTTTCGAACAACTTGGCCAGGAACAACTCGTCCGTACGGCTCAGCAAAATGAACGGCTTGGTGCCCTTGATTTCAACTTTCTTGACGACGGCGCGAACGGTATCTCCCTTGCGGAAAAAATCCTTTTCCGGGATCATTTCGTTCTTGGGGAGGATAAGCTCGTTTTGGTTGTCGTCGTAGATGATGATCTCGCGGTGACGTACGTGGTGCACTTCGCCGGAGATGATTTCGCCTTCCATGCCTTTGTAGCGCTTGAAAAGCTCCTCGGAATCGTGCTCTTGTACGCGCAGCATCAAGGTTTGGCGGAAAGCCAAAACAAAACGGCGGCCCAATTGCTCCAGTTTAATTTCCTCGGACACCTCTTCGCCCACTTCGAAGTCGGGCTCAATCTTGAGCGCCAAACTCAGGGCAATTTGCGTGTTCTCGTCTTCTACGGCATCGTCTTCCACGATGATCCGATTGCGCCAGATTTCCAAATCGCCTTTGTCGGGGTTGACAATGACATCGAAGTTGTCGTCTGCTCCGTACTTCTTTTTCAATTGGGTACGAAAAGCGTCCTCGATGAAAGACATCAAGGTGACGCGATCGATGTTCTTCTCTTCCTTGAACTCGCCGAAGGATTCAATAATGGCCAGGTGCTCCATGGTCCTGTGTTTGCTTAAAACTTGAATTCTAAAACTGTTTCTACTGTCTCTGCGAGGGGCAGTTCTACCCGCTCCTCAATGTCCATCTTGCCTTTGCCTATGGTCTTGGGCACCCGTACTGTGCGCACCAAAACCAGCTTCTCCCCGTCGAACGACTCCAAGGTGCCGTGCTCTACCCGTCCGCCTTGGCAGGAAACCTTAACGGTCCGACCAATGGCCTTGCGGTATTGCGACTCCACTCGGAAGGGATTGAACATGCCCGGTGAGGAGACTTCAATGCCGTAATTCTCGGAATCGTCGCCCAATGCGTTTTCCACGGCGCGGTTGATCATTTTCAACGCTTGAATGGAAATGTGCCCTTCGTGCAAGTCGGTATACACCTGAATGCGCCCGTCGCCGGAAACATTCATGTCCACCAAAAAGGCATTTTGGGTGGCCAAAGCGGCCTCCACAATAGGGCGTAATTCGTTGATTGTGAGCATAAAAGCAAGTGTACTAGAACAAAAGAGGGGACTGACGTCCCCTCCTATTCCTCTTAATACGCTGCAAATATACGCATTTTCTATAAATCAGTCCGTGAATTCGTACAAAGGGTCGATGCGTGAGCCGGCCGGAAGATCGCAGACCGTTTTGATAAGACCGTCGGACAGTCCGTAGACCCAGCCGTGCAAATGCGGTGCTTGGCGGGACTTCCACGCCTTTTGGACAATGCTGGTCTTGGCGAGATTCATGACTTGCTCTTGGACGTTGAGCTCCACCATGCGGTCGATTCGGGCATTTTCGTCGGTGATGGCCTCGACTTCGTCGGCATGAAAGCGGTGTACGTCCTTGATGTTGCGCAGCCATTTGTTGATGATGCCGAAGGACTGGTTGGTCATGGAGGCCTTTACTCCGCCGCATCCGTAGTGGCCGCAGACGATGATGTGCTCCACGCCCAGGTGGTGAACGGCGTATTCCAAGACCGTCAAGAGATTCAAGTCTGTGTGGACCACCATGTTGGCCACGTTGCGGTGGACAAAAATCTCACCGGGATCGGTTCCGGTGATCTCGTTCGCGGGAACCCGGCTGTCTGAGCATCCAATCCACAAAAACTTGGGCGTCTGGATCTTTTCCAGGCGGCTGAAGAACTTGGGGTCGTCGGCTACCCGTTCTTGGGCCCACGCTTGGTTGGCCATGAGGAGTTGGTCAATGGGGTTCATGCGAAGGGGTTTTGGGGTTGGGGGCGTACACGTCAAAAGCCGATGACTGCGTCGGGTTTTTTTTGCACGCTACTTGGATGTTCCGCAAATGCGCGTGGGCGCAGTAGTCCAGCAGCACCTCTTCCACATCGGGGTCGATGTAGTCCGCGTGGGAAATATCCAAGAGGACTTCGGACCCTGGAGGAATGGCTTCCAGGCGCGTTTTGATGCCTCCCTTGTTCAAGAAAGACACATTGCGCCGGAGTCGAAACAAAACGAGGTTGTCTTTCCGCACCTCCGCATAGGTGGCGTGGTAGGCTTGGAAGGCAATAAATAAGACAGAAATGACCAAGCCAATGGCAATTCCCACAAGAAGATCGGACAACAGAATGGCTGCCACCGTAGCCACAAAGGGAATCCACTGCCCGCGGCCGCGAAGGACTGCGGCTTTTAGGACCTTGGGGTGGGCCAATTTGTACCCGGTAAAAATCAAAATGGCCGCCAGGCTGGCTTTGGGGATGGCGTTGAGCACGTCTTTGGCAACGACCACCGCCAACGCCAAAATTACCCCGTGCAAAACGGCACTGGCCTTGGACTGGGCCCCGCTTTGGGCATTTACGCTGGTCCTAACCACCACCGAGGTGACGGGCAAGCCGCCTACCAGGCCAGACAGGGCGTTGCCTGCTCCTTGGGCCAGCAACTCGCGGTTGGTAGGTGTAACGCGTTTCAGGGGATCCAATTTGTCTGCGGCTTCAATCGAAAGGAGGGATTCCAAGCTGGCTACCAGAGCTATGGTAAGCGCCACAATCCATACGGCGCGGTCAGACAGGCCCTGCCAATTGGGGGTGTTCCACGTCCGAAATCCTGTGCCGAGCTCTACTTTGTGGCTTGCTGCTAGGAACCAATCCGACCCAAACAAGGGGAGAATTTGGACCAGAACCAGTCCCAAAACCACGGCTATAAGAGCGGCGGGCAGGAGGCGGCCAGCCGTTCTTTTGGCCCAACCGGTTGCGTCCGCCAGAAACATCACCAAAAGGGACAAAGAACCAATGACCGCTGCCGGGGGAGAAATCCGCCACAGGGCATGAAGCAACCCGGTAAAGGTATTCTCGTGGGTGGGCTGTTCAAAGTTCTCGTCGCCCATGAAGTCTACGTCGTACCCCACCAGGTGCGGGATCTGCTTCATGATTAAGATCAAGCCAATTGCGGCCATCATTCCCTTAATAACCGTATTGGGCACATAATGGCCCACTGTTCCCAATTTGATTAGTCCAAAAACCATTTGGAATACCCCCGCCAAAACGACGGCTGTTAAAAACAATTCAAAGGACCCCAGGTCGGTAATGGCGGCCAAAACGATGGAGGTTAGACCGGCTGCAGGCCCGGAAACACTGATGGGCGAGCCGCTCAAGGCTCCCACTACCACGCCTCCAATGACTCCAGCGATGATGCCGGACATGGGAGGGGCCCCGGAGCCCAGGGCAATGCCCAAGCACAGCGGTAACGCCACCAAAAAGACGACAACCGATGCCGGCAAGTCGTTCTGTAACAAGGATTTCATATTCACTATGCGGGCGGTTTGGCAGAAGTATGGTACCTTGCAAGGTAATTGAAGGCTTGGAATTAAAATGCCTGATAAATACGAAAGAATGCCCGAAAACGACGAAATTATACCGGGAGCTGGCAACGACGCCCCCACCGGAACCCCCGAGAACTCCTCCGAGAACCCCGCAACCGAACGCGCCGAGCGCCCTTCAGACCGCGGTACAACGAAAAAACCTGCACGAAAAAAACCCGCACCCAAACGGGACGCCCCTTCCGATGCGGAAGGAACGTCCACCGGGTCTGCCGACAGTGAATCGACTGGATTTGCTGCCGGAGATGGAGAAGGTGCTGAACGCGCTCCGCGCGCGGCCGAAAACACCGACGACGCCCCCGCGCAAACCGCCCAAGGGGTGGACGAAGCGGCTCCAGCACGCAAAAAAAGAAAGAAAAAGAAGCGTTCCGGCGGGGCTGCCTTGCCGGAGTGGGACGATTTTGACACCGAGGACCGCTCCGAGCGCCGGGGCCCACGCGGCTTGAACGAGTTTTCTTCGCGGCAACGCGACGGCCAACCTGCCGAAGGCAACCGCGGTGGTGGGCGCAACGACGGCGGACGCAACGACGGCAACCGAAACGGGAACCGCAACCAAGCCTCCGGTACCAACGCGGCCCGTTCTCAGGACGGACGCGGACGGGACGGCGACGCACGCCGCAACGGGAACAACCGGAACGGACAAGGCCAGCGGCCCGGTGGTACCGGTGCAGCAAAAAAATCGACCGGAGGCGGCTGGAAGTCGTTGCGCTTTGCCCTGCAAGGGGTGAAGACGGGCTACTGGAACGAAGCGCACCTGGCGGTGCATACGTTGGCGGCCATTTTGGCCCTGGTTGCGGCGTGGTACTTGCACATCCCCGCTGCACACACCGCTGCGGTCTTGCTGGCCATTGGCGGCGTAATGGCAGCCGAATTCTTCAACACCGCTCTGGAGACTTTGGCGGACGCCTTGCAGCCCCGGCCCCACGGAGGGGTTGGCAAAGCCAAGGACCTCGCGGCGGCGGGCGTGTTGATGGCCGTTTTGGTGGCCATTGGCGTGGGCGTGGTGGTTTTTGGCCCCGCCCTTTGGACGCTGGTTTCCGGATGGATGTAAGCCATGGGCCGCAGGATGCGTTCTGCGGCCCAAACTACCTCCTCCGACCCAACGCCTGAATCGACGGAGGCTTCCTTCGCCTTCGCCGGCGCACAAGCCTTTTTGAATTGAAGGATTTGGATTATATTTGCATCCCCGTAAGGGAAATTGCCCCATCGTCTAATTGGCAGGACAGCAGATTTTGGTTCTGTACGTCAAGGTTCGAGTCCTTGTGGGGCAACTCTAATAAACCCTAACATTCTGTTTATCAGTTTGTTAGGGTTTTTTATTTGAGCCCCATGTTGCAACATAGCCATACGACATTCCGCATCAGCCACGAATTACCATAGTTCAAATAAAAGAGCCAATCCAATCTTTAATTTAGGATCGAGTAATTGAAATTACAACAAAACGAAGTGTTTCATAGCTCGTATGTATAGTGCTTTTCAATACCACTTGCTCAAGTTTACCAACTAAATATACGGGTCCGGTTTCTTTTATATCTGGAACTTCTATGTCGACAGGTATTAATGCTTCTATTGTGGGGGCATCTGGACAGTTAAAAGACCTGTAATAGTAATTCTTCCCATTGACAAAATGAATTTCATCAGGCGCATAGCTCTCTGAACCCCAATGACGAAGCCATTTTTTAACATATTTAGTGACAGCGATATTTTTATTGTATCCTACAGAATATTCTTCCTCCTTATACGAATCAACATTATCACGATACGAATAAAGAGCAAACATTCGCACTGTCTTATTCAAATACTTTTGTGGGAAATCTCCAAAATCCCCACATTCAATATTTAATGCATTTCTCAAATCTAAAGCCGTCTGTTTCTCTTGGGCTATGACTCGGGCCTTTTCTTCCTGCACCTGCTTCAATTGAGCGAGTCTAAATTCTTCCGATATACGTTGTTCCTCTCTTTCTAACTGTAATTGTATTTGATTATTGCATTCAAGAATAAGTCTTTGTATTTTTATGTTTTGAGATAATGTAATAGGATAAGGATTTTTACGATTATTATCAAGTCTGTATAGAGCTTCTTGATAATTGCCCTTTTTCATTGCAACTTCTGCATCCGAAATACTCGCATCTAAAACCATTAAGGTTTTATTTTTACCATTCTCAAATTCATAGATATAATTTATCCCTTTCGCGTAGTTATAGAATTCCTCTTTCGATAATATTCCATTCTGGAAACGAGCATAGTACAAAGTACCGTCGGATTTTTTTTCAAATGCAGCAATGGGAGTAGTGGACTGAAATACTTTAAATTTCACCATTTGACCATTTAACAATCCAATCTCTTCCACATTGCCGGACATGACATCAGATAAATTTCTTAATGCATCTCCTTCTGAGGAGCGCTCTACATAATTGTGGAATATGTCCTGATTGAATAATTTAAAATCACCATTAAATGATCGAGTATATTTCAAACATGAAACAATAAAATTCTCCGTGCCTGATAGATATTTTAACTTATTAATTTTACTGGAATATCTTTCCAAAAGATCCTTTTGTTGTTTTTCTGTTTTAGAATTTAACAACTCGGAAAGAAAAATATCCGCTAGTTTTATTCTATAATTATCTGCTGATTGAGGCAGCATGTTGATATTCGAATAATTGGACGAAATTTCTTGAGCTGTTAACAGAATATTTATATACGAATTAGGGAGATCCTTTTGATCTGTTTTTTCCCGAATTATGGCTAAGTCTACAGCGTTATTCAATCCCGATATAATTCGTTGCTTTTCTTGAATATTCAAAATGTTCTGGTTAGGGACTAATATATCTCTATTGAATTCTATAAGTTTATCAAGTAAGCCTGAACCCTTTGCTATCTCATAGCTGCGGGTAACCGCCAACGATGATTCTTTGAATTTCGGATACTTATTTAGATAATTTTTGAATTCATTAAGATCTGTTTTTGTTGCGATATTTTCATACTCAATCCGTGCTCGTTCTAACATATCTTTCTGCTTCTGAGCGGCAGCTAGATAATTCACTTTAGCGTCTCCATGGGATTCTATAAAACCTCCTAAGGACTCTTCCGTCCCAATAAGCATTGCGGTATTCAAATCCAATGAGTCGATTTTATTTTTAGCACGGGGTAAGTAATTCGATTGTGGGTAGGTGTCAATGTACCTTTTGAATTTTACAACATCCGTACTATTTGCTATTTCAGTAAATGCGCGATACATGAAGTCTTGATTGTAATTCAAGTTTACATTAATCGACTTGTAATCCTCACGAATCTTGTAGAAATCAGAACGCAATGGATCAATTAGAAATGGCGTAAAGTAGGTGAATACTCCAAGAATTAGGTCTTTTTTAATTGCTTTTCCTCGAGGGGTGATTTTTATTTTCTGGACTACAGGGTCGTAATCTTTTCCACTTACTCGAATGTAATTTCCATAGAATCGGAGCCTACCTAAATTATACGTGGAATTATATTGGTCAGAAACTCCAATTAGTCGTCCCTTTCCATTTTTTCCAGAGAGTACTTCTACAGCAATCCCCTTCACATTAGAATTAAGCTGAAAAGTGGTGTTGGCTTGCTGTTCAGCCGTGTTTTTATACTTGTGACTTGAACAACCAGACAATAGCGATATCGAGGCAATCAAGAATAAAGTAGATGTACGCATAGTGCGGGTCTTCAATTTGTTTAACTCAAATATATGTAAATTACATAATGGCTAGTTCTAAATACTCCTCACTTGGACCAATGCAGGGTTGTTTTTGGTCAAAAAATGTGGGATTTACGTTCTGCGGATTCATGAACTGGCTTCCGGGGATGGCAGGAAGAACCCATGTTGCAACCATTGTTGCAACTTTTCTGCAGGTTGCAGCATTCCGAACCCCTCGTAAGTAATAGAAAAACAATTAGTTACAAAAAACCGAACTTAGAAAAAACCCTATTAATTTTCCTAGTGGGGCAACTCTAATCAACCCTAACATTCTGTTTGTCAGTTTGTTAGGGTTTTTTGTTGCAACCAATGTTGCAACTTTTCCGTAAGGGTTTCAGCACCATCGTC
>JBIIBX010000204.1:0-2621 GCA_044239185.1 Schleiferiaceae bacterium
ACACGTCGTTTTTGGGGGCAGACACCCGGTTGCCCATGATGTTTATGGAAGACGCCATCCGCGCAACCTTGGACCTCATGGACGCTCCAGCCGACGCGTTGCAGCACCGAACCGCCTACAACGTGGGCGCCATGGACTTCACGCCTGCCGAACTGGCCGCGGCCATCCAAAAACACCTGCCGGACTTCACCATCTCCTACGCCCCGGACTTTCGCCAAGCCATAGCCGACTCCTGGCCCCAGCGCATTGACGATTCCGCCGCACGACGCGACTGGGGGTGGCAACCCCGCTACGGCCTCCCCGAAATGGTGGAGACCATGCTGGCAAACGTTTAATTAAGCGTTTAGAGCGACTGGAAGAACTCCGTCACGGCGTAGTTCAGATCCACCACATTCTGGGTAATGCCCCGGGCAATTCCCTTGTCGGAAAACTGCCAAAAATGGGCATGTTGGTCCAAACGAGGAGCCGTGGAATAGTGCGCAATCCAAAACTTGTACCCAGGGAAGTACCCCTTGAGGTAATCCTGGTAATAGCTCGCATTGGTGTAGATTACCGGCTGCGTTCCGTACCGGCCCTTCACCTTGTTCAACCACACGTGCAAATCGGCGCGAAGCCTTTCGGGGGTGGTGTACGAAGGCATCCATTCGATGTCCAGCACCGGTGGCAATTCGCCCGCCTGAGCACCCAACGTGTTCATAAACATATCCGCTTGGTCCTTGGGATCGTGGCGGGGCTGGTAGAAATGGTAGGCACCCCGTTTGAAACCGTGGGTTTTGGACTCCGCCCAGTTGTACTTAAAGTAGTCGTCCAGCTTGCCGGCCCCGTTGGTGGCACGGATATAAATAAAATGCGGACGCACCCACTCGCCGGTGAGTTTGTCTTGCACTTCCAATTTCTCAAATTCGACCTTTCCTTGGTGGGCACTGATGTCGATGCCCAACAATCCCGCAGGCTGGGGATTGGACGAAGCGGTCAAGGCCACTCCCAAAACGGCCAGCACGGCCCCCTGTATGCATTGCTTAAATCCCATGGCTATTTCGTGTATTCCCAAAGATAACGCAGGAAAATAAAATCTCGTACTTTCGTTTAGCAACACTTAATCCTTTGTAGATGAAACAATTCCTACTCGTTCTTGCCGCGGTTTCTGGTGCTGCCGCTTTTGGACAGCACCTCACCCATCCCGGTTCAGACCTGTTTGGCGCTTCGGAAGGAACGGAAATTACGCCTTCCCGCCAGGCCCTAACCACCCGGCCCGAAGCGATTTTGTGGAGCTACGACTTCGCCAACGGAATTCCCACCAACTGGCTGCACAGCGGGCTGGCCAATGGCATTGTGGACCCCGACGCCCGGTTTGAGTACCGCGGCGTTTTGACTACGCCAGACACCAACGTGGGCACCCGCGGCGCCTTCAAAGGAACCCTGAAAGCCATCCAAAGCCCCACCAAAAACAACGGTTTCGTCATTTTTGACTCCGACTACTTAGACAACTTGGGCCTTGCAAACAACAACGGAAACGGCCCTGCCCCCGCTCCCCAGTGGTGCGTGTTGGGCCCGCCCATGTTCGACTTCTCCAGCCAACCCAACGTCCAACTGGAATTCGTCAACTACTACCGCCGCCGGCAGGGAACCGCCAACCTTTCCACGGCCATTTCTGCTACCTGGGTGGACTTTTCCACCGACGGAGGCCAAACCTGGCCCCACAGCGTGGAAATCAACACCCACATTGGCAACAACCAAAGTACCACCCGCAACCACCCCATCTTAATCAACTGCAGCAATTTCATTGGCGGACACGACTCCGCCCAATTCCGCTTGCGCTTTGACGGCCGGTACTACTTCTGGATGGTAGACGACCTCCAACTCGTCAACCCCGAACCCCACCGCCTGCTTTTTGTCCGGAAAGGCGGAGCACCGGAAACAGACATTCTCCACAACACCGAAGGAAAATACATGCAGATGGCGGTGGGCCGGGAACAATCCCTCACCTTCGACGCCAACGTGCTGAACTTTGGCGTACAGCCCCAAACCAATGTCCGCCTTAAAATGTCCCTCTTGGACCCCAGTGGAAACGTTGTGGCCACCCGGCTATCTTCCCCTACCGCCACCCTGGCCGCCGGGGACACCCTGGACTACAACGACCTCAATACCTACAACGCCCCCTTCCAGCCCCAGTCGGGCGTGGGAACCTACAAAATCGTATACCAAGCCCTGAGCGACTCCACAGTAGAAACCGCCGATACCCTGCTGCTTTACGTAACCCCCCAAGTACAAGCGTTGGATGGCAACGTATTCAGCAACTCGCTGGGAACCGAAAGCCTAGGCGACGGAGGCGGGATGGCCGTTCGGTTGGAGCTGACGCCCACCGTCCCCAACCAAGCCGAATGGCTCAAAGGCGTCGAAGTGGGCCTCTCCAACTTAACCACTGGAGGCATTCTGGAATTGGCTGTCTACGACACCTCTGCCTGGGGAGGTTATACCACCGGGTTTGACAACAACCTAATGCTGTATTATGCGTACGACTCCATTACCGCCGCAGACATTGCCGCCGGCTACAAATGGCTGGGAGACACAGCAGCCGGCATCAACCTGCGTGCTGCCAACCCCTCCGGGTCCTACTGGGT
>JBIIBX010000205.1:0-2619 GCA_044239185.1 Schleiferiaceae bacterium
GCTCGCCGGGAGTGTTGTTCGTATGACTGGATCGGGCATGGGATGCCCGGATTGGCCCCGCTGTTTTGGGCAGACCATTCCCCCAACCCGAATGGACCAAGTGCTGTGGAGTCCGGAGAATGCCTACAGTTCCGGCCAAATGGTTATTTACCGAGATACCTTGTGGACGGCCTCTCAAGAGACCGCTCCCTCCGCATCGTTTGACCGCACGCGCTGGGAGGCTTACACCCGCCACAGCTACGCCGCCTTCGTGCCCGCGCACACCTGGATTGAATTCATCAACCGACTTTTGGGCGCGGCCTTGGGCATTCCCGTGCTCTTGGCTTTTTTTTGGTCCCTGACCCGTTTCAAAGCCCACCGAAAGTGGGCCCTCTCGTTGGGGCTGGGATTGGTGCTCTTGCTCTTTGAAGCGTGGTTGGGCAAAGTGGTGGTGGATGGAAATTTGGTCCCGCACCACATCACGTACCATTTGCTGGGAGCATTTGGCTTGCTCGCCGTATTCACGGCGGTTCACCGAAGCGTTTCTACCGAGGCGGAGGCCCATTCTTGGCATTTTGAACATCCCGAACGAAAGATCCAGACGGCGAAGGCCGCCCGCTGGTTTGTGGTTTTTGCAGGCATTCTTTTGCTTCAAATCCTCATGGGATCCACCGTTCGGGAGTCTGTGGACGCGCTTCGGTCTGAAAACGGGGTGGCGCGCATAGCGGACCTTCCGGGGATTCTGTACGTGCACCGCACCTTCTCCTTGCTGGTGCTGGCCCTGGCCTTCGTCCTGGTAAAGTGGACCGACGGCTTGGCCGGTCTACGTGCGCGCGCAGGACTTTTGGCAGGGATTACGCTGGCAGAGGCCGGTTTGGGAGCCTTGTTGTTTTACCTGGAATTGCCTGTATCCCTGCAGCCGCTCCACTTGCTGTTCTCGGCATTCCTTTTTGTGGTTGCGGTAGATGCCGCCGTCAAAGCGTATTTGCAGGTTCGTCGAATCAAGGAAGACTAGGCGCTCCCCCGACTTTTCGCTTAACCGATTCCCTTTCTTACTGCCAGCGGGTGGTTTCCATCAACCGGATAACCTCTTCACGCAAAAACGCATTCACAGGAGCCAACGAATCCGCATTGGGTTTGGCCATGACGTAGACCGATCCGCGCAAGAAATGCCGGGTGCTGTCGGTTACAAAAAATTGGCAAGGCGTGGCGGTATTGCCCTTGAATTGGTACATCAACCCGTACACCCGTCGGCTGGGGTCGGCGTATTGTTTTTCCTGAATGCCCTGGGCTACCACATCGTGTTTAAAGGCCAGCTGGTAGGAGTCGTCCAGCAATTGGTTCAGTTGGCCCTTCACGGGCACGTAACTCAATTGAATTTCCGCACCCAAGGAAGGGTAGCGAAGAGTTACCCACCCTTTTTGGGCATCGACCACCTTCCACTGGGCGCCCCGGTTAAGGCGAAAACCTGCACCCACGCCGTCCCGGGCCGAAATCCAGTCGCTGGCGGTGTCTGGAAGGGCTATTTCAAAGTACCCTTTAGGCTTGGGCAGGGCATACGATTCCGGACGCACGGAGCTCCACCAGATGCCCAAAGCAGCCAAGCCCAAAGCACCAGCACCAACGGCCCAGACCCACCGTTTATTCTGCATCGGTCTGTATTTCTACTTTGACCCGAACAATGCGGCGCTTGTCTACGGCCTCCGCCGTGAGTAGGAATGGACCTATGGGACATTCGTGCCCTTTGGGGGGCAATTGTCCGGTCGAATTTTGAAGCAGGAGACCCGCCAACGATTCGGCCTCACCCCGCCAGGGGTCCAAGGCGTCGGACGACAGTCCCAGCACGCGAACTACGTCGTTCAAGGGGGTGCGTCCTTCAAAGACCACCGTGTGCTCGTCCAAACGGGAATAGGCAAAATCCTCTTCGTCAAATTCGTCGGCAATTTCTCCCACAATTTCTTCCATGACGTCTTCCAAGGTGACCAATCCGGACGTGCCGCCGTACTCGTCTACCACCACCGCCAAGTGCATTTTCTGGGTTTGAAACTCCCGCAAGAGGTCGTCAATTTTCATCCCTTCGGGCACAAACAAGGTCTTGCGAATCAGTCCTTTCCAGGAAAATTCCGCTGCAGCACCCAAGTAGGGAAGCAAGTCTTTGGTGTGCAAGATTCCGACTATTTCGTCCAAGGACTTGCCGTAAACCGGGTAGCGGGAATAGCCGTGGTCCACCACTTTTTGCAGGACCTGGGGAAAGGGCAGATGGGCCTGCAGCACCACCATGTTGGCGCGTTGGGCCATAATTTGCTTTGCAGAGACCCCGCCAAACCGCACTATGCCGCGCAGCCATTGGTTTTCCTGGGTTTCTTCCTGGCCCGAGGTGGTGATGTCCAGCGCGTTTTCCAGGTCATTGACCGAAAGGGAACCCGCTTTCCGGGAGTCGTTGAACCACCTGCCGGTGGCCATAAGCGGTGTGGTGAGGGGAGAGAACACAGAAAACAAGGTTCCCAAAGGAATTGCCATGGACCGTGCTGTGTTGTGCGGACGGATGGAAGCGTAGCTTTTTGGAAGAATTTCGCCAAATGTCAAGATGACTACCGTGATACCCACAATTTCCAACAAGGTGGCAATCCAAGGATCCAG
>JBIIBX010000206.1:0-2615 GCA_044239185.1 Schleiferiaceae bacterium
AAAGGTTCCGTTCAACGCCTCCTTGTACTGCACCTGGGGTGCGCCTTGGCTGCATTCTACCTTGAACTCACGCTTCAAACGGTCCACAATGATTTCCAAGTGAAGCTCACCCATACCGGAGATAACCGTTTGACCGGTTTCTTCGTCGGTGTGCACCTTGAAAGTAGGATCTTCTTCCGCCAATTTGGCCAAAGACATACCCAACTTGTCCACGTCGCCTTGGGTCTTTGGCTCAATGGCCAAACCGATAACCGGCTGCGGGAAGCTCATGGACTCCAAGATGATAGGGAACTTCTCTTCGCAAAGGGTGTCTCCTGTACGGATGTCCTTAAAGCCAACGCCTGCACCAATGTCACCTGCTTCGATCAAGTCGATCGGATTCTGCTTGTTGGCGTGCATTTGGAAAATACGAGAGATGCGCTCTTTGTTGTCCGTACGCATGTTCTGGACGTAGGAACCGGCTGCCAACTTTCCGCTGTATACACGGAAGAAGCACAATCGGCCTACGAAAGGATCCGTTGCAATCTTAAACGCCAGGGCCGCAAAGGGCTCGCTTGGGTCTGGACGACGGATTTCTTCTGCGTCGGTCTTGGGGTTGATTCCTTTGATGGCGTCTACGTCCACCGGAGTGGGCAAGTAGGCCATAACGGCGTCCAACATGGTCTGAACCCCTTTGTTCTTAAAGGCAGAACCACACAAAACCGGAGTAATTTTCATGGCAATCGTCGCCTTGCGGATGGCGTTTACCAATTCCTCGCGGGTGATTGTATCAGGAGCGTCAAAAAACTTCTCCATCAGGTTGTCGTCGAATTCGGCAACGGCTTCCACCATCTTGCCGTAGTACTCGTCAACGGTCTCCTTCAGGTCTGCAGGAATGTCAATTTCCTGGTAGGTCATGCCTTGGGTCTCGTCGTTCCAGATGATGGCTTTGCGGTCCAAAAGGTCCACAACACCGCGGAAGTCCTGCTCGGCTCCGATCGGAACTTGCAAGGGAACGGGATTGCCTTTCAGCTTGTCGCTGATTTGGTTGACTACGTTAAAGAAGTCAGCACCGGTACGGTCCATTTTGTTGACAAACGCCAAACGTGGAACGCTGTACTTGGTGGCCTGACGCCAAACGGTCTCTGACTGGGGCTGAACACCTCCAACGGCACAGAAAAGTGCCACGGCACCGTCCAATACACGCAGCGAGCGCTCCACCTCCACCGTAAAATCTACGTGGCCAGGAGTGTCAATGATGTTGATCTTGTAATCTTCGGTTTCGGCTACGGGCTGCCCTTGGGAAGTAGGGTACTTCCAAAAACAAGTAGTGGCAGCAGAGGTAATGGTGATGCCTCGCTCTTGCTCCTGAACCATCCAGTCCATGGTAGCGGCGCCATCGTGTACCTCGCCAATCTTGTGGCTCACCCCTGTGTAGTAAAGGATGCGCTCAGTCGTGGTCGTCTTACCGGCATCGATGTGCGCCATGATGCCGATGTTCCGCGTGTAGATAAGATTTCTTTTGGCCATGGTCGTATCCTATTAGAAACGGAAGTGGGAGAATGCTTTGTTGGCTTCGGCCATCTTGTGGACGTCCATACGCTTCTTTACTGCAGCGCCTTCTTCTTTCGCGGCGGCCAAAACCTCAGCAGCTAATTTTGCAGCCATCGTTTTTTCGTTGCGCTGACGAGCGTAGCCAATGAGCCATTTGATGGCCATGGACACCTTCCGTTCGGGACGGATGGGCTGCGGAATTTGAAAGGTTGCTCCACCAACGCGGCGGCTGCGCACTTCCACGTGGGGCATGACGTTGGTCAACGCCTGCTTCCACATTTCCAGTCCATTGCCTTCGCCGGTCTTCTCGGATACGATGTCTACGGCTTCGTAGAAAATGGCGTATGCGATACTCTTTTTGCCGTCGTACATCATGTTGTTAACGAAACGCGTAACCAGCGTGTCGTTAAAACGTGGATCCGGCAACAGGGGGCGTTTTTTAGCTCTTGCTTTTCTCATGACAGAGGAGGATTCTCTAAACTAAAGGATTATTTTTTTGCTTTGGGTCGCTTGGTACCGTACTTGGAGCGGCGTTGCATACGGCCGTTTACACCGGCGGTATCCAAGGCACCACGTACAATGTGGTAACGAACACCCGGAAGGTCTTTTACACGACCACCGCGCACCAAAACGATGCTGTGCTCTTGCAAGTTGTGTCCTTCGCCCGGGATGTAGGCGTTTACTTCGTTGCCGTTGGTCAGGCGCACACGTGCGACTTTCCGCATGGCAGAATTCGGCTTCTTGGGCGTGGTCGTGTACACTCGGGTGCACACTCCGCGGCGTTGCGGGCAAGCGTCCAGAGCGGCCGACTTGCTTTTATCCACCAATTTGGTGCGCCCTTTGCGAACGAGCTGCTGAATCGTTGGCATTTGTCGATGCGTAGGTTAGGTTAATTCAATGGAATACGTATCCCCGGTTTTTTGGGGACTGCAAATGTAGGACAATTTTCTCAATGAACAACACGATAAACGCTTAATAAAGAAGGCCATTCCTTTGTTGTACCTTCGCGGTCCTGAAAATTTCCTCTCCCATGAACGATTTACGCGCCGGTCTGAATCCGCCCCAACGAGAAGCCGTAGAGC
>JBIIBX010000207.1:0-2608 GCA_044239185.1 Schleiferiaceae bacterium
CGCCGCCTTCCTGTACGGAGCGTTGTAAGCCCTGCCTACCGGCCGCACACGTCGCGCGGTTTCGTACTTTTGCCGCATGACCCTTTCATACGCCTGGCTGAAGGAACTGCTCCCGAACCTGACCCCCTTCCCCACCCCTGCCGAAGTGGCAGAAATGCTGACGTCTTCCGGACTGGAGATTGAGACCGTCGAAGAAGTAGAACGCATCCCCGGCGGGCTGCGGGGTGTAGTCGTGGGCGAAGTGCTCACCGTTGTGCAGCACCCGAACGCAGACCGGCTCCGGTTGACCACGGTTTCCATTGGAACGGACGCGCCCCTTGCCATTGTGTGCGGCGCCCCCAATGTGGCCGTGGGCCAGAAAGTGGCGGTAGCCACCGTGGGCTCCACCTTGCACCCGACCGGCGCTTCCGAACCGCTTAAAATTCAGAAAGGCAAGATCCGAGGCGAAGTGTCCGAAGGCATGCTGTGCGCCGAAGACGAATTGGGCCTGGGAACCTCGCACGAAGGAATCTGGGTGCTGGATTCCAGCGCTTCAGTGGGCCAGCCTCTGGCCGACTACCTGGGATGGCAGCCCGACTTTGCCTTGGAAATGGGCTTGACGCCCAACCGCACCGACGCCTTGGGGCACTTTGGCGTAGCACGGGATTTGGCAGCCGTACTCACGCACCGCGGCACACCGGCCCAAGCCCAACTTCCCCCTGCAGCGCAACTGCCCGCCGCTGGCCCTCACGCGGGTACCGCGGTACGGGTAGAGGATTTGGATGCCTGCCCGCAGTACCTGGCCCTGACCCTCCGGGGCATTGCCGTTCAGCCGTCTACCGAGGCCCTTCAAGCTCGGATGACCGCCATTGGCCTTAAACCCATCAACAACGTGGTGGATGCCACCAACTGGGTGTTGCACGAAACGGGACACCCCTTGCATGCCTTTGACGCCGCCGCTATTCACGGTTCCCTTGTGGTGCGCAAAGCCCGTGCCGGCGAAAAGCTGACCACCCTGGACCAAAAAGAACGCACCCTGGACCCCAACGACCTCGTAATTTGCGACGAGCGCGAACCCCTCTGCTTGGCCGGGGTTTTCGGCGGTTTGCATTCTGGGGTACAACCCACTACCACCCAGGTGGTGGTAGAGTCCGCCTGGTTTGACCCCAGCACGGTGCGCAAAACATCCAAACGCCACGGCCTCCACACCGACGCCTCTTTTCGTTACGAACGCGGGGTAGATCCTTCGTTGAGCACCTATGCCTTGGCCCGATTGGTCGCAATCCTGTGCGAAACCTGCCCAAAGGTGGAAATTGTGGGCTGGTCCTCGGCCATTCGACCCAACTACGCCGTGTTGCAGCCCAAAACCGTTGCCTTTTCGCCAGAAAAAGCCCGGCGCCTCATGGGACATGCCGTTTCCGACGCCGTTCAAGAAGCCATTCTGGCGTCGTTGGACATTCGCATAGCGGAGCGCACCCACAACGACTGGACCCTCGAAATACCCACCTACCGCTGGGACGTGACCCGCCAAGCGGACGTTACCGAGGAAATCCTGCGGATTTACGGCCTCAACGAAATTCCCTTCCCCGACGGCATGCGGATGCACCTGGCGCACACCGAGCGCCTCAGCCCGGACCGCCTCCGCCAAGCTGCTTCCCATTACCTGGTGGCCCAAGGCGCCCTGGAGGCCTACAACAATTCGTTGACCCGCGCCGTCTACGCCGCCAACCACCCCGCTTTCCCCGCAGACACGGTGGTGGAAGTACTCAATCCGCTCAGCCAAGACCTCGGCATTCTTCGGCCCACCCTTCTCTTTGGTTTGTTGGAATCCGTGGCCTACAACACCAAGCGCCAGCAGCCGAACGTCTTCTTTTACGAAATGGGCCGCGTGTACCGCAAATCCTCGGACACCGCCGATGCGCAACAGCCGACGGGTGCTCTGCCCTTCCCAAAACGCCTCAAAGGCAAAGACGACAACACCGCCGGCCTGGCCGAAGGCGAGCGCGTCGCCCTTGTGCTACGCGGAGAAATCGCTCCCGCCCACTGGCAGTGGGGAGCTCGGCCCGGAAGTTTCTCGGTGCTCAAAGGCTCCCTCTACGGCCTGTTCGCCCAACTCGGATTGGAAGACCGCATTCAGGAAGAACCCCTGACCGACCACGATGCGCCCGGCCTGTTGGACGAGGGCATTGCCTTGCGCTTGGACCGCACCCCCTTGGGGGTAGTGGGCATGGCGGCTGCTTCTCTGCTGCACGCCACAGATTGCGAAGGCCCCGTCTGGGTGGCCGAATTGGACTGGGGACTCCTGGCCAAAAAAGCCGCATCCGTCCAACGCACCTACCAGGAACCGCCCAAATTCCCGGCCTCCGAGCGCGACTTGGCTTTGCTGGTTCCCAACGGGGTTCCGTACCGGGAACTGGTTGAGGCGTGCAAATCCGTCAAAGAAAAGTCCTTGACCAACGTCCGGTTATTTGACCTGTACGCCGGCAAAAACCTGCCCGAGGGCCACACCTCCTTTGGCCTGCGCCTGACCTTCCAAGACCGCAATGCCACGTTGAAAGAAGGCACCGTGGACCACGCCATCCAGCGAATGGTCGACAAACTCCAGCAGATCGGGATTCAACTCCGGGGG
>JBIIBX010000039.1:0-10583 GCA_044239185.1 Schleiferiaceae bacterium
CGACGCCCGTTGGGCCTGCAAGCGCTCTTGTTTCTTTTCCAGGTAATAGGAATAGCTGCCGTCGTAGCGGTGCAACGTCTGGTCCTCCAGTTCCAAAATCCGGTCGCACACCGTTTCCAAAAAGTACCGGTCGTGGGTGACCATCAGGAGAGCAAACGGGGCGTCCCGAAGCGTGGTTTCCAACGTTTCAATCAGGTCCAAATCCAAGTGGTTGGTGGGCTCGTCCAGCAAAACGACTTCCGGCTCTTGGATAAGCAAACGCGCTAGCGCCAAGCGTTTGCGTTGACCACCGGACAGGTTTTCAATGGGAAGATCCGCCAGGGGCAGTTCCATTTGCGTGAGCACGGCGCGCACTTTCGCCTCGGCATCCCACGCGTTTAACCGTTCCATTTCGGCCAAGGCAAGGGCCAAGGGCTCGGGCTCTTGGGGCCTCCAGGAAGCGCGTTCGTAGGCCAAAACCGCTTGGAGATTTTCCAATGGACTGTCCAAAAGCCAATCCAAGGCAGACCAACCCGCAGGAAATTGGGGGTCTTGGTCCACATAGCCTACCCGCAACCCTTTTCGGTACACCACCTGACCACGGTCCGCCGTTTCTTCGCCCACCAAAATCCGCAACAGACTGGTTTTTCCCGTTCCGTTGCGCGCAATGAGGGCTACTTTTTCTCCGGCGTGCAGGCCAAAATTCAGATCTTCAAATAAAACACGTTCTCCCAAGGACTTCGTGAGCCCTTCTACCGATAATACGTTCATAAACTGAGGTTGGTGCCCACATAGAACATCCGCCCAAAGATAGGGCCCCACACCACGGTGGCGTCGAAAAAGGGACTGGTAGCTGCCTGGTGGGAATCGTATACCGGATTTTTCTGCCGAACATTCCCGGCATTCTCCACCCCCAGGTACACGTCGGCAAACCGGAACTCCTTGCGAACCTGTCCGTTGATTACCGCAAAGGCAGGAGAATACGCATTTACGGGCCCGCCGGGTTCTTGCAGCCCCAAAAGCGGAAGCGGCTTCTTCCCAAATCCCTGAACCGTCGCATCCCAATGCCATTTCGACCGGGTGTGGTACCCCAGGTTGACCATGCCGCGGTGCTTGCTCACGAAAGGCATGTCCAGGGCCACAGGTAGATCTTCGGGAATTACCGAGTTGGGCATGTACAAGGACCAAACGTCTTGGTACCGGTACGCCACCCGCACGTCCCACCGCTTGGTCAAGCTGTAATCCATCGTGACACTGGCGCTGTTCGACGCCGATGCAGGCCCTTGCGCAGGGTGCATCCCGGCATTCATCCCATACACCAACCGCATTTGGGGTTTCCACAAATCGTACACGGCCACTTGGTCGAATTGGGTGGAATGCAGTTCCACGGCCAACGTACCGCTCCGGTAATTCAACCGAAAATTCCAGACATAGCTCAGCCCCGCATTCCAGGCAGACTCTTGGAAAGCGGCCAGCGGTTGCGCCCCAAAACTGCTCGTTCGGTTGCTCGCCAAATACCCCAGTTGCTCCAAATACGGCAAGGCCAAGCGCCAGCCTCGTCCCGCAGCCAAGCGGATTACGTGGCGGTCGGCCGGGCTCCACCGGACATGGAGCCGCGGTGCCCACTGGCCTCCAAACAGCGAATGGCGGTCGTACCGGATGCCGGCCACCGCCGTGACGGACGCCAGGGGAGCCCACGTGCCTTCCAAAAAGACCCCCGGTACCTGCACCACCAGACCATCCTCGGGAATGTCCGTCCCTTGGCCAAATACATCAACCGCCAACGAGGTTCCGCCGTTAAAAGACAGCCCCTCTACAGGTTCCAGTTGGTAGAGCAGCTGCACCAGAGCGGACTGCTGCTGCGTGTTCCAAACCACCCCCGCTCGCGGCATCCCAAACCGGGCCCGTTGCGACGTACTGCTCACGTTGACAATGCTGCCAAAACTCCGCTCCATTCCGCGTTGCGCCACCCAACCGGTTTTTCCGGTAAACGACAGGCGCGAATGGCGGATGCCGCTGCGCCACAACGGGGTACCGGGGGCCGGGTTGTGCCCCATTTCGCCTCCGCGTACCGAGTCGACCAATCCGTGCAGGCTGTACTGGCCTTCCCAGCCGCGTCGACCTTCCCATTTGGCCCGGAACAAGGCATTTCCTTGGGCACCCAAAGGGTTGTCCATAAAACCGTCGTGGTTCATGTCCAAGGCCAACGGGCGTGCAGACCCGTGGGTCAGAAGTCCCACACTCCAGTGCGGACTCAGGCGTTTCGCCCAAATCCCATTGACTTCGGTGCGTGCTGCATTGTTCGCGTAGGCGTTGAGGCGCAAGTCGCCCCGGCCCTCCTGGGCGAAGCCTTTTGCCCCGTCCGCCAGCACTTCGGGCTTGAGCAATTCCACGTTGATTTGGCCCGTCATGCTTTCGTGGCCATTGACCACACTGCCAATGCCCTTGGTCAGTTGGATGGACTCGATCCATGTGCCCGGCACAAAGGAAAGGCCCTGATTGGCCAGTACACCGCGCACCAATGGAACCATTTCGGTTTGGATCTGGGCGTATTTTCCCGCCAAACCAAAGAGCTCAATTTGCCGGGTTCCCGTGACCGCGTCCGTGAACGAGGCGTCTACGCTGGCGTTGGTTTCAAAACTTTCCGACAAATTGCAGCACGCAGCCTTGCGCAACTCTCCTTGCCCAATGACCGACTTCAGTCCCGGATCCTTGTACTGGATGGTGGTAGAAGACCCGCGCTCAATGACTTGGGCCTCTTGCAATTCGCCCCTTCGTCGGGTCGTATCGGATTGCCCATAAAGCAAAGTGGGGATCCCAAAAAGGACCCCCAGGGTTAAAACACTATTTCTCCCGTACAATCCCATTTCCTTCATTAATGGGGGGTGGTGCGACCGTGCTCATCCCGCACCTCCGGAGACCGGTATTTGCAGCACCCGTGGACCTTGGCGTAGGCGGCGTCGGTGGCTTTGACTTTTTTGGTATCGTGGCCTGCGGCCGCAACGGCTTGGTGCAGATCCAGCTCCTTGATTTTTTTGGGATTGTACACCACAGTAACCTGGTGACTCGACGCATTCCACTCGGCCGCCCAAACCCCTTTGGCATTGAGCAAGGCGGTTTCGATGCGGTCTTCGCACATGCCGCACACGCCATCCACCCAGAAGGTAACTTCTACTTTTTGGGCCCACAAGGAGCTGCTGGAAAGCCCCATGAAGAGGACAAAGGCAAAGAGTTTAGAAAGGAGACGCATACGCAGGGTTGGTTACAAAGGATTCATCCGTGAGGGTTTCCAAGAACGCCACCAGGTCGGTGATGTCTTGCTGGGTGAGTCCCAGTCCATGGATGAAACCAATCATGGAAGGGTCGATGTTGGCGGAGTGCGGCACCACCCCTGAATTGTAATGTTCCACCACTTGGCGAAGCGTTTGGAAACGGCCGTCGTGCATGTAGGGGAAGGTAATGGCCACGTTGCGGAGGGAGGGCACCTTGAATTTACCGTGGTCCGTCGCTTTCCCCGTAACGGCCGCAAAGCCGGGGTCAATGCCAAACGAATCCAACCCGTTGTTGCTCATATTGAAGTTGGAAAACAAGGTGTTTCCGTGGCAATGGAAGCAATCGGCACCCCGAAGCGGACTGTTGGGGTTCGATTCTCCGTTAAACAGCTGCAATCCACGTTGTTCCGACGCGGTAAAGGTTTCCATTCCCTTCATCACGCGGTCAAACTTGCTGTTTCCGGTGACCAGGGTCAACATAAATTGTTCGAGCGCCAATCCCAGGGCCTCAGAAGAGGCTTTTTTGGTCCCAAAGGCCGCTTGAAAAGCTTCGCGGTACTTCGGCTGGCGGTTTAATTTCTCCATGGCACGCGGGAGGGTTTCGTGCATCTCGATGGGGTCTTGAATGGGAACCAAGGCCAAGGTGCGGAGCGACGGCGCCCGTCCGTCCCAAAAAAACTGCTCTTGCCACGCCAAATTGGCCAGGGGCATGGAATTTCGCTTGCCGGCAATTCCGTCAATGCCTACCGAGTACTTCTTCCCCATGTCCGTGAACGCGTAGTCCGCGTGGTGGCAGCTGGCGCAGCTTTGGGTGGAATCCCGGGAAAGAATGGGGTCGTAAAAAAGCATACGCCCCAGGGCAATGCCTTCTACCGTAAGGGGGTTGTCTGCGGGCAGCAGCGGTTGTGGAAAGCCCATGGGGATTTCCAAGGTGTACGGGGTAGCGTTTTTGGCCGGTCCCAGCTCCTTTTCGCAGGAAGCGACCCCGCCAATGCCGGCTACAAGCAGGGCCAAAACGGCCCAACGCGCTCTCATTTTCGCTCCAGTTTTTTGGCCACAAAAACGTCGCCCATGTTGCCCACCAAGGTCTCTACAATGCCGTTGTCAAAGGTGGAGTGGCTGAAATCCCCCTTTTCTTCGATGGAAAAAAGCGTAGGATTCTTAAAAATCTCGGCCAGGTTGTATTCCATGCGCAGCATTTTGTCGTGCTTGGTCAGATCCAAGGGAAAGTCGACGGTAACGGACCGCAGGTTTTTGTCCAGCGCCATGTGGTACAAGAAAACCGCATCCGGGTCTCCGTGGCCGTGCCGGTAATTGCCTTCGAGTGCTGTGAAAATATAGCCACCGGTCCAGTCCCACAGCAGTTTGTTGACGTTTGGATTGAGGGGATGGGTGGGACCGTACTGCGAGGGATCCCCGTGGTTGACAGAGGAATCCAGTCCAATGTTGAAGCGAATGCCGGTGTACAAGCCCGCGGGAATGGAGTCCAAGGAAATGTGCGCAGCGCCGGCTTTGCCCTTCACAAAGGCATAGGTTCCTTTCAAACCCACGTCTCCGTTGGGGCCGCCCACCAACGTAAAGTCGCTGAGCAGATAGTCCAAACGCTTGAAAACCAACGTTTCTTGGGCTTGGTTGACGTGCTCGCTCACATCGAATTCCACGGGTGCACCGTCGAAGGTGGTTTCGATGTGCAAGTCCAACGAAATTTTTTGCGGTTGATTGGGCTCGCAGCCGGTTAAAAGTCCGACGGCGATGGCACCAGCAAAGAGAAGGGTAGCGCTTTTCATGGACGTATCTTTGCGTTAAAGGTAACAAATACCGCGCCAATCATGAATCGGAAAACCAGCGAAATCCTTCGAATTTCGGCCTTGCTCGTCGTATTTACCGTGGGCGTTGTGTGGGGGTATTTTCTCCTTCGGCCCGAGCACGAACTGCCCATTTTGGCACCTGCGGATTTGAACCCCGCTGTGGTGGCCGATTCCTTGGAAGGAGTGGGCATGGACCACCGCATTGGGGACTGGACCTTGACCGACCAAACCGGCACCCTTCGCACCGCAAAAGACGTGAAAGGACGGGTGGTGGTGGCCAACTTTTTCTTTACCACCTGCCAAAGCATCTGCGTGGACATGGCCAAGAACATGCGTCTGGTCCAGAGCGCCTACGCATCAGACGACCGCGTCCAGCTCCTGAGCCACTCCGTTATGCCGGAAGTCGATTCCGTTCCGGTTTTGGCCCGGTACGGCAAGGCCAACAACGTAGACTCCAAGCGCTGGTGGTTGCTCACCGGCCCAACGTCGGAAATCAACCGCTTGGCACGTACGAAGTATTTTGCGGTGATGGAAGCCGGCCAGACCTGGGACGAGCACAGTTTTATTCACACAGAAAACGTAGCCCTCATCGACGGCGAAGGCCGGGTGCGGGGGTACTACGACGGCACCAACCCGGACCAAATCCGTTTGCTGATCAAGCACGTGGGTTGGCTGTTGGAGGATTACGACGAATAAGCGGCGGACTTCTCCGGGAAATTTCGAACTTCACCCCAATCCATCCCTGACCTCCATGTCTGCCCCTGCCCCCTCTTTGCGCATTGCCCTGCACCAGTTGGACCTGGCGTGGAACCGCCCAGACGTCAATCTGGCCGCCATGGAACGGGCATGGAAGGCTGCACCCGGGGCAGATGTGCACGTATTTCCTGAGATGGTGGCCACGGGATTTCTGACAGGAGCCGACGAATTGGCACGCGTAGAGGCCCACGCAGACGGTTCCCCGTACACCGCCCAATGGAAGACCTGGGCGGCACAGTCCGACGCCGTGCTATTGGCTTCCTTGGTTGTTCGCTTGCCCGACGCTGATTTCCGCTTTGCCAACCGCCTTTTTGCCGTATTTCCCGACGGTCAAGTCCAAACTGCAGACAAAATGCACCTGTTTGGTTTGGCCGGGGAGGATGCCCATTTTGTTGCAGGGAACCATCCCCTGCGTTTCACCTGGAAGGGTTGGAAGGCCGTGGCAGCCGTTTGTTACGACTTGCGCTTTCCGGAATCGGCCCGCAATTCCTGGAACCCGAACGACCAGAGCGCGGAATACGACGTCCTGTGTTATGTGGCCAATTGGCCCGACCGTCGAATTGCCCACTGGGACGCTTTGCTGCCAGCAAGGGCCATTGAAAATCAGGCAGTAGTAGTAGGTGTCAACCGGGTGGGCGCGGACGGGCAAGGCGTTGCCCACAGCGGCCACAGCGGCGCTTGGGACGCCATGGGATTGCCCCTCGTTGCCGTTCCGAGCGGCGAAGCCGCTACGGCCGTCGTCGAAGTCCGGAAGGAAGACCTGGACGCGGTCCGTCGGCGCCTTCCTTTTTTGCAGGACGTTCGGGAACTGTAGAGGCGGCTCCCAAGTCCCATCGGGTCTCGGTTTCCCAGTTGGCTTTGGCCTCGACGGCGGGGCCTTCCACTCCCACTTCGGGAACTTCTTTTTTCCAGTAGTCTCCGGGGCTGTATTTCCCATCGCGGTTGACATCGACGTAGGCCCGCAACTGGCTGCGACCGGAGGGAATCAGCGCAAAAACCGTATCCAGGGGTCCCGTGAGCGATCGCTTCCAGCGAACAACCTGCTGCGCGTCGATCCACTCGACCACCGTGGGAGCGTTGTTGGCGGCAGGCAGCAGTACCAACCGCACGGTGCCGGTTTTTTCGGGATCCCCGTCGTGCGGCCAAGGAGCCAAGGAGTCGACTTGGCTTTTGGGCAGGGCCAGGAGGGTGTGGACCTTGTTGGAGTCCGAAGGAACCTCCGGAACAACGAGCGTTTCCCACCACGCCCACCGCGGCTTTTCTCCTTGGTTGGCCTTGGAATTTCGGTCGTCGTCCTCAAAGGCCAGCATCCGGAAAGGTTCTGCCGGCAAGTACCCCAGGGCAAAACGACCTTGGGCGTCGGTTCGCGACGTGTAACGCGGCAAAGATTGGTAAGCGGCGGAGTCGGTGCTTTGGGCGGGCCAAAGGCCAACCGCCCAATTTTCCACCGGCTTTCCGCTTCGGGCATCCAAGATCTGACCGGCCCAAACCAAGGAATCCAGGGCGTCTCCGGTGGAGAAGACCAGCGTTTGTTCCCCCAGCGCATTGCCTTCGGTAATGTCTTTGTAAATACCGCCCAGAGCGAGGGAATACGTCGATTGGGGTTGGAGCGGTCCGCCGTCCCAGGTAATGTGGACGGATTTGCCCTTGAGCGTCGCCCGTACATTCCCGGGCAGGGGCGGGGAGGAAATGGGCTGTCCACCGTTTGCGGCCAGCGCGACGTATTCGTCGAATTCCAAGACCACCCGACTGGGACTCACCCGAACACTTTTTGAAGCAGGTTCGCTGGAAACCAGGGCCGGGGCGGCGGTGTCTTTTGGGCCTCCAGAAGGGGCTTCCGGCAGCGCGCAGGCATTCAAGAGGAGGGCAAAAACGCCTCCGACGGACACAACGAACCGGTTCCTCATGGTTCAAAGGTAACGGGAAAGGGGCACACGAAGCGCTCCGAGGCTGCCGGGTTGGGGGTGCTTAAGGCGCCCAAGCGGCACAAAATCCTCCCAAAAAGGGCGGCCGAAGGGCAGCCAAAGCCACAGCGCACGCCCCCACGGTGGCCCCCGTTGTCAGCGTGTCGTCCACCAAAACCAAGGGACGACCGCCGTAGCGGTTTCGGGCACCATCGGCCAAAACAAAGGCGTTTCGGGCTTCAGATAGCCGTGCGGTGCGGTCCAATTCGGTCAGGGATTGGTGTTGGGTGCGCCTGACCAGTACCTGTTCTTCTACCGCGCAATCCCAGACCGACGCCAAACCTGCGGCAAAGCGTTCGGCTTGGTTGTAGCCACGCAACCGCTTCTTTTGGTGGGTAATGGGAACAGGCAGAAGCACCGAGCCCTCCGGCGGTCCGGGAAAGCGTTCCGCGCACCGCTGGCCCAGGGCGTATGCCAATTCTGGACGATTCCGGTACTTCAGATGGTGCAACAACGTCCGGGTGGGTCCGGCGCGAAAGTCCAAAGCGGCCCGCAGGGAATCCAGCAAAACCGAAGGCGGGCCCGCAGCCTGGGGGCGCCACGGCAGGGCATCGTCGCACCGCGTGCACCAAAGGTCTCCAACCGGAAGAGGACGGTGGCCGCATGCCGGGCACGAGACCGGCAGAAGCACATCTACAGCACATTGCAGAGCTACCTGCCCCCACCTCACGCCTTGCGGAACAGGGCGCGCCGGAGACATTTGGTCTTTGTTTTGCTGTGGATGGGTAAAAGAAATGCGGTACATTTGCCGGGAAATTACTTCATTATGAGCGGAAAAACGTCTAACACAGCAAAAGCCATCATCGGTATTTTGCTTTTGGTCATTGCCGTATTGGCGTACCAGTTGTACAACACCAAAACGGAAGTGCAGGTCATTTCGTCTGACAAGGAATTGCTAATCAGCCAATTGGAGGACGCCAAGACCGACCTCATGGCCCAGACCACCCAAAACGACTCCTTGAATGCCTACATCTTGGACGAGACCGCTCGTTTGAACGACTTGATTGCCAAGGCCAAGAGCACCAATGCGACCAATACCAAGGCCATGGCCGAACTGCGCAGCCAGGTGGCAACGTTGCGCAAGACCGTGGACCGTCTGCGCCTCCAGGTGGACAGCGTGAACCGCGCCTACGGGGTGCTGAATACCGAAAAAACCGAATTGGAAGGCCAGTTCTCTACAGAGCGCGCCAAGAACGAAGAGTTGACCCAAACCAACGACAAATTGTCTAAGGACCGCGCCGAGGGTGCCCGCCTGAAGCTTACCGGTATTGAAGGTTTTGGCATGAGCGTTAACAAGTCCGGAGAGAAAGAAGAAGAGACCACGTCGGCGAGCAAAGTCAAGCGCTTCAAGGTGTGCTTTACGGTTGGTCCCAACGCATTGGCCAAGAAGGGAGAACACACCGTGTACTTCCGCGTGAACACCCCCGAAAACCGCGTAATGGCCGCTTCCGGCGACAACACGTTTGCAGTTGACGGCAAAGAGCAGTTGTTCTCCAGCAAGTCCCAGTTGAATTTCAACGGAGATGCTACCCAGGCTTGCGCTTCCATGGACGTGAAATCAACGTTGGCCAAAGGCGCCTACACATTGGAACTTTTTGCGGACGGCCGCAAATTGGGCGAGGCCAAAGTGGTATTGAAATAAGCGCGGCGCCCGTGCGGGTTGCTACGCTCAATTTGAATGGCATCCGCGCCGCCGACCGAAAAGGGTTGGGGGCGTGGATGCTTGCTTTAGATGCGGATGTAATCGCTTTTCAAGAGGTTCGCGCCCTTCCGGAACAAGTCCCGCCGACCCTTCTGGAATGGGGCCATTGGCAGTTTTTCCCTGCAGAAAAAAAGGGATACAGCGGCGTGGCCCTCTGGTCCAAAGTTCCACCGGATGAAACGGTCCGCGGCATGGGAGTCGAGTCCTGGGATGCCGAAGGACGCGTGATCACCGCGCGGTGGGGAGATACCCGGGTGGTCTCGGCCTACTTTCCAAGCGGCGCCTCGTCGGTTGGTCGACAGCAGGCCAAACTGGACTTTTTGCACGACTTTCAGGGCTGGATGGAGTCCGGAATGCTTGCGGAAGGCAAAACAGCCTTGCTGGGGGATTTCAACATCTGCCACACAGCCTTGGACATCCACAATCCTTCCCGCATGTGGGGAATCCCCGGATTCAACCAGGAAGAGTCCGCTTGGATGGACCAGCTGGCTGCATCCGGGTGGGTGGACGCCTTTCGGGCCTTGCACCCCCAAACGGCCCATGCCTTTACCTGGTGGTCCACCTACGGCGGGGCGCGGGAACGCAATGCCGGGTGGCGCATTGACTACGCCTGGTTGTCTCCTGCTTTGGCCCAAAACTTGCAAGACAGCCGGCATCTGCCCCTCGCACTCCTCAGCGACCACTGCCCCGTCCGGGTGGAGTGGCGGTTCTAATACCGTACGCAAGGGGGCGATTTGTTTACCTTTGAACCATGACTGCAATGACCTCAAAAATTTTCCCCGTTCTTTTGGCCTTGGTGGCCGCAACGTCCTGCGTTTCCCCCACGCTTCACAACGAATTGCAGACCCGTGCCGAGGTGTTGCAGTCGGAGAACGATGCCTTGCGCACCCAGTCCGATGCCTTGCAGGTAAAGCTGACCGAAACCCAGTCGAGCCTAAAGGCCACTCAACTGATGGCGAACACGCTTCAGGCGGACACGGCCAAATTGGCATCCGAGGTGCGCAAAACCCGCCGCTCCTTGACCGACTTGGAAGCGAATTTCGATTATTTGACCAAAAACAAAGACCGGCTGAGTTCGGCCAACTTGAACGAAACAAAGGCC
>JBIIBX010000001.1:0-37073 GCA_044239185.1 Schleiferiaceae bacterium
CAGGGGGGTGAGCTCGGGCTGGCTGGAGGAGGAAAGGTCCAGCAAGAGGTCGTTGAGGCGGTGTTCCAACATGGGCACGAAGGTACACACAGGAATTCCTCGTACCTTCGCATTCCTCCCAGATGGGGGTGAATTTGGACGATTTTTACGCACTATGGTTATTCAACTGGCACAGCTGATTCTCAGTCTTTCGATCTTGATTGTTTTGCACGAATTGGGGCATTTTTTGCCCGCGATTGCGTTCAAAACACGCGTCGAGAAGTTTTATTTGTTCTTTGATCCCTGGTTTTCGGTGTTCAAGAAGAAAATCGGCCATACCGAAGTGGGCCTGGGCTGGTTGCCGCTGGGCGGGTACGTGAAAATTGCCGGCATGGTGGACGAAAGCATGGACACGGAGGCCTTGAAAGAGCCTGCAAAACCGTGGGAATTTCGGAGCAAAAAGCCGTGGCAGCGCTTGATCATTTTGCTGGGCGGCGTCACCGTGAATTTTGTGTTGGCGATTGTCATTTATGCCGGCGTGATGGCCTACTGGGGCAAGCAGTACGTGGCCACCAGCGACCTGCGCTACGGCGTTTGGGCCTTGGAAACCGGCGAGGCCCTGGGCCTGAAGAGCGGAGACAAGGTCCTGACGGTCAACGGAAAGTCGGTCGAGAATTTCTCTGCGGTGCAAGTAGAAGTGCTGCTGGGATCTGGCGGCGTGGTCACGGTGGAGCGCCAAGGCCAGCGGGTGGACCTCCCCATTACCGACGCCTTTATTAAGGTAGCCCTTGAGGCTAAGGAACCCTTGGCCATGCCACGGGTTCCGTTTGTGGTGGACCAGTTTGCGCCGGGGTCGGGTGCCGAGAAGGCAGGCCTGATCAAGGGCGACAGCCTGGTGGGCTTGAACGGCCAATCCATGGCGTTTTACGACGAGTATTTGGCGGCGTTGCCGGCCTTGAAGGGCCAGACGGTGCAGGTGGACGTCGTCCGGGACGGGCAGGCAATGACCTTCCCCGTGGCGTTGTCCGACGCGGGCAAGATGGGCATCGGGCCGGTGTTTGACCTGGCGCGGTACTACCCCGTCCGGAACGAAACGTTTGGAGGATTTTCCGCGGTGGCCGAGGGCTGGAACATGTCTGTGGAGCGTCTGACGTACTACGTCCGGCAGTTCAAGGTGATTTTCTCGCCGGAAACGGGCGCGTACAAGGAAGTGGGCGGCTTCTACGCCATTTTGAAGCAGTACCCCGACGAGTGGGACTGGCGCGGTTTCTGGGAGTTCACGGCCTTTTTGAGCATCATGCTGGGATTCTTGAACGTGTTGCCCATTCCTGCGCTGGACGGCGGACACGCCGTGTTTGTGATCGTCGAGATGATCACCGGCAAGGCCCCGAGCACCCGCATTTTGGAGGTGGCCCAAACGATTGGGTTCTTCTTGTTGCTGGCCCTGCTCCTTTACGCCAACGGCAACGACATCCTGCGCGCGCTGGAGTAATTTCAGCGTCTGCGCGGCAGCTCATCCCCGCGCGGTAGCTTCGTGCCCGCGCGGCAAGCGCACGGGTCCGCTCAGCCCCGTGCGCTTGCCCCGCCTCGCTCGGTAGCCTCGCCCCGCGCGGCCACCGTGCAGCTTAACCCAGGGCGACGTCGAGAATCATCATGACCAAGAAGCCGCCAATGAATCCGAGGGCGGCGGTGTCTGTGTGTTTGTCCCGCTGGGTTTCCGGGACGACTTCCTCAATGACCACATAAATCATGGCGCCGGCGGCGAAGGCCAGTGCGTAGGGCAGTATGGGTTGGAAAACCAGAACGGCGGCGGCTCCAATGACCCCGGCGACGGGCTCCACAATGGCACTGAGCTGGCCGAAGAAAAAGGCCTTGCGTCGGGATACCCCAGTCCGTCGGAGGGGCATGCTGACGGCGATGCCTTCGGGGAAGTTTTGCAGGCCGATGCCGATGGCGAGGGCCATAGCGCCACCGAGTTCAGCGCCGTCGAGTCCGGCAGCGGCGGCGCCGAAGGCGACGCCGACCGCCAGTCCTTCGGGGATGTTGTGCAGGGTAATGGCCAAAACCAACAGGGTGGTTCGTTTCCACTGGGTTTTCACGCCTTCGCTCTCGTCTTGCCCAAAATTCAAGTGCAAGTGGGGGACTAATTTGTCCAGGCCAAAAAGGAAGAGGGCGCCGGCGGCGAAGCCGACAGCGGGAGGGAACCACGGCAGCATGCCCTGGGCCTCGGACATTTCAATCGACGGTGCCAGCAGGGACCAGTAGGAAGCGGCAATCATCACGCCCCCGGTAAACCCCAGCATTCCGTCCAGCGCCTTGCGGGGCATGTCTTTGAACAGGAAAACAAGGGCGGCTCCGGAAGCCGTGACCAGCCAGGTGAAGGTGGTTGCGAGCAGGGCTTGCACCACGGGGTGCAGCTCGGTAAAGGAGGCAATCAGCGCGTCAAACACAGGATTTCGGTTTTGCGGTTAGTGGGTGTCGTCGGTAAAGGGCGTTTCGTCCCCCCATTGCTGGAGGTCGCGGCGGGTGGGGGCGTCTTCGGTGGGGGCGTCTTCGGTGGGCGCGCCGGCTTGAACGGTTGCGGCGCCGGGCGCGGTTGCTTGCGCACCCGCGCCGCTTCCCACCGGATGGGCTTGTACCCACATGTTTTTGGCGGCGAGGGCAGACAGGTGGAGCCGACGGTCGTCGTCCTGCAAAACGCGGGTTCCGTCGAAGGGGAGCACTTCCAGGAGGGTCCAGGAGGACTGGGGGACTGCGCCTACTTGGGTGAGGTAGTTCAGCAATTCGTCGGTGCGGTCTGCGGCACCCACCACGGTGAAGGCGGTCCCGGGGGGCAGTTGGTCCAGCAGAATGCCCGCGGCGGCGGGCCAGGAACCGTCGGCCTGGGGAATGGGGTCGCCGTGGGGGTCGTGCGTGGGGGTGCCCAGAAAGCGGTCCAGGCGGCGGATGAGTTCCGGACTTTGGACGTGTTCGAGTTCTTCGGCGAGGTCGTGCACTTCGTTCCAGCCAAAGCCCAGGGTTTCTGCCAGAAAGACTTCCCAGAGGCGGTGCCGGCGGACGACGGCGGCGGCCGCGATGCGGCCGGCGTCGGTCAGGGCCACTCCCTTGTAGCGTTCGTAGTCCACCAGGCCTTTTTCGGCCAGGCGTTGCAGCATGTCCGTGGCGCTGGAGGCCTTGGTTTGCACGCGGTCGGCCAGGGCGTTGGTGCCAATGCGGGGCTGGGCCAGGGCAAAAACGGCCTTGAGGTAGTTTTCTTCGGCGGAGGTGAGTCCGGGGGCGGGAACCGATGCGGTCACAAGGCGACGATTTGGATGAGTCAAAAATAAAAGTTAGACAAATCTAAAACATAATGTCGAACCAACCAAATGGGGGCGAATGCAGACCGTCCGCCCTCCGTCGGTCCCAAGGCTCCCGTCGGCGCGCAATCCCCCTCCTCCCCGTCCGGACCAAATTGTACCTTTGGGAGGTGCGGAACACCGACTTCTTCTTTTCCGACGTCCACCTGGGCGCTCCCGATGCCGCGACCAGCCGCCTGCGCGAGCGGATGCTGGTGGATTGGCTGCGGTCCATTGCGCCCCGAGCCCGGTCCCTGTACATTGTGGGGGACCTCTTCGACTTTTGGCTGGAGTACCGCCACGTGGTCCCCAAGGGCTTCGTACGGCTCCAAGGGGTCTTGGCGGAACTGGCGGACCAAGGCGTCGAGATCCATCTGTTTCGCGGCAACCACGACCTCTGGTACGGCACCTATTTGGCCGACGAATTGGGGCTTGTGGTGCATTCGGAGCGGGTGTTGTACACGGAGCTGCACGGTCTCCGCGTCTGTGTAGGCCACGGCGACGGCCTGGGCCCCGGAGACACGGGGTACAAATGGCTGCGTCGGTTCTTTACCTTCCCGCTCTTTGTGGGGCTTTTCCGCTGGGTGCATCCCGACGCCGGCATCGGTTTGGCGGGTTGGCTGAGCCGAGGTTCCCGCGCCCGGACGGGGCATCTGGATGCCGAGTACCACGGACACGAGTCCGAGGCGTTGTGGCAGTGGGCGCGCGCCGCCCAAACCCAGCGACCGGTGGACCTCTACGTCTTTGGGCACCGCCACCTCCCCCTGGACCTGGAGGTGCCCGGCGGCGCGCGGTACCTCAACCTGGGCGACTGGATTACGTCGTTCACGTACGTGGAAATAGGTCCCGACGGTGCGGCATTGAAGCACACGATTTCGTAACTTCCCTTGGATGAAATTTCTGCTGAAGGGCGTGTTGGTGGCCGGGATGGCCATCGCCGCAGGGGCTGTGCAGGCCCAGTCGTTTGAAGCGTCGTCCCGCGTGGCGCAGCTGATGCTGGGCACCGGTTCCCAATTCGGGAGTACGTTGGCGACCCCGCCTTTGGGTTTTCTGGTGGAGAACGGGATTGCGAACGACTTCCTGTCTTCCGGCTGGACGTTGGGCAGCAGTTACGCGGTGTATTCCGCGGGGTACCGCAACGCCGACGGCTATTCCCACCACTTGGCAGGGAGTTTCCGTTTCAATGTCCACTTCCCGATTTGGGAGCGCTGGGACACCTACGCCGGCATGGGGGTAGGGGTGGCCGTGTTCCCCAAGCTTTCCGCGGGCCTGGTGGCCAACGTAGGCGCCCGCTATGCCCTGCAAGGCCCCTGGAGCATTGCCGCCGAGGCCGGCTACGGCCTCTCCTGGCTCAATGTGGGGGTTGCGTATGGGTTGTAGGTGCGGGGTAGCGGCGGTTCCAACCGCCCATCGTTTTTAGAGCGACCCTGCCCTTGGCATGGGTCGGTTAGGATTCGCGCGACCCAGTCGCGGAAGTAGATCAAAGGTCTAAATCAACGAGCCAACCCTGTTTGTCTATCATTTTTTAAGGAAAGTGATAGACAAATGGGTTTGTCGCTCATCCGTGCGCGTCAAAGTCCATAGAAGATCAAAAATCGTGAAATGTGATAGTCAAATGGTTTAGATGTTAATAATTGCGATTATATTTACGTCTAAATCCATAGGGCATCCATGAATTTAGACAAGGCCATACACTACCATTACGACCAATTTCCTCCAACCAACCTGGATTTCGGTCGAATGGTAAACCCACTCATTCAGGCAACGGACGCTTTGGCTCGTTATGACCAAATGCTGAAGAATATGCACAACAGTGAGCTATTGCTGGCTCCGTTGCGGAATCAAGAGGCCGTTATTTCATCCCGAATGGAAGGCACGATCAGCACCATGGATGAAATTCTAAAATTTGAAGCCGATAGCGAAAACGAAACAGAGGAAGCGAAAAGTGTACGGTCGGAGGTTTTTGAAACCATCTTGTACCAAAGAGCGCTCCGAAATGCGCAACAGGCCATGGCCGATGGATACCCTCTGTCTTTGCATTTGGTCAAGACCCTTCATCAGCAATTGTTGTCATTCGGCAGAGGGGCAAAAAAGTCACCGGGGCAATTTAAAACGGAACAAAATTTTCTCGCGGACAAATTCAAACAACAGGTGCTATTTGTCCCCGCCAGTCCGGAAAAACTGAATGAAGGCTTAGAAAACTTATTCAAATACTTACAGGAAAGCAGCGATCCAATTCTTGTAAAGACCGCATTGATGCACCTGGAATTTGAGGCATTGCATCCATTTCAGGACGGAAACGGACGCGTAGGAAGGATGTTGATCACCCTATTGCTTTGGTCCACAAAAGCCATCGCCGAGCCACATTTCTATATAAGCGGTTACATGGAGGAGCACAAAGACGAGTACATCGATACCATGCGAAGGGTATCCGAAAGCAACGATTGGGAAAGCTGGTGTATCTTCTTTTTTAAAGCCGTAGAAAACCAGGCAAATAAAAATGTAGAAATAGCGGAGCGCATCCAAAGTTTATACGAAGAAATGAAGCACGTGTTTTCCGATGCGCTTTCTTCTAAATGGAGCGTAAACGCCTTGGATTTCCTATTCACCCATCCGGTATTCAGAAACAATTCCTTCACCTCCAAGAGTGGAATTCCCGGCCCAACCGCTGCCCGATTCACGCGGATTCTGCTTGAAAAAGAGATTATACGGACGGTCGAAGAATCGTCCGGGAGAAGACCGGCTCTCTATGCGTTTGAGCCGCTCTTGGAATTAGTTCGAGTTTAAGTACCGCAGAACATAATCCGGACAACGGTGAAAATCCCGGACTTGGTGGCGTTACTGCAATCGGAGAGAGTATACAATTACATCTTGTACATTACAGATCAAGAATTCGAGGAATTTGCTTGGTGAGGCAACATGATTCCCAATTAGCGTGCGCATAGGGATATCCGAACAATAACCCATTGCGATTTGACTACAACTTAAATTGGGAAGGACTATTCAGTTTAAAATTAGAAACGACTAGACTCACCCGCAGCCGAACCGATTGAAAACAAAAAACCCCCGCATCGCGGGGGTTTTCATTTGACCTAAAATCGACCTTATTTCGTCGCGTCGGCGAGGCGTTTGTTGACCTCGTTCCAGTTGATGACGTTGTAGAAGGCGGAGATGTAGTCCGGACGTCGGTTCTGGTAGTTGAGGTAGTAGGCGTGTTCCCACACGTCGAGGCCGAGGATGGGGGTGCCTTCGCAGCCCACGCCGGGCATAAGGGGGTTGTCTTGGTTGGCGGTGCTGCACACCTCCAATTTGCCGGCTTTGTTGACGCACAACCACGCCCAGCCGGAGCCGAAGCGGGTGGCAGCGGCCTTGGAGAAGGCCTCCTTGAAGGCGTCGTACGTGCCAAAAGCGGCCGTGATGGCCTCAGCTACCGCGCCGGTCGGAGCTCCGCCGCCGTTGGGCGCCATCACCGTCCAAAACATGCTGTGGTTGAAGTGGCCTCCGCCGTTGTTGCGTACCGCGGGAACGTCGATGTGGTGCGTGATCAAGTCGAGCAAAGACTTGTTGGCCATGGGCGTGTTCTCGATGGCGGCATTCAGGTTGTTGATGTAGGCCTGGTGGTGCTTGGAGTGGTGAATCTCCATGGTGCGCGCGTCGATGTTCGGCTCCAAGGCGTTGTAGGCGTAGGGAAGGTTGGGAAGTGTAAACATAAATGGGATAACGTTTAGAAAATCGGGAATGTTCTTACAAATGTAGGAGCAGAAACCGTTCCAAACCGATAAATTTGAAGAACGACTGCCAGAGTGTCGGGGACGGTTGATTGGCCGGTGTTTGCGCCTGCCGCGGCTCCGATTTCCGCCCCGTGCTGCCCCGGTTTTCGTCCGTTTTTTCGCCCCGCGCTTTTGCCCGCCCAACGCCCCTCTGCCCGCCGAACGCCCATCCTCCCGCGAACGCCCCAGTCACCGCATCCCCATCGCCCAGCCCAAGCCCTTGCCCACCATGCCCCACTCCCAGTCCCCCCAACCTGCCCCGACCGGCACCCCGTCGGACTTCCCCAAGCGCTTGCAGCCGTTTAGCGTGTTCCAGGCCAGTGCGGGAGCGGGCAAAACCTTCCGGCTGGTGTACGAATACGTGGACCTGGCCCTGCACGGCGTTCTGCCCGGCAGCATCTTGGCCATGACCTTCACCAACAAGGCCGCGGGAGAAATGCGGGAACGCGTCCTGGCCGTGCTGGAAGACCTGGCCCAACCCGCAGACCGCTGGAAAAAATGGGCCTCTATGGGCGAACGCCTCGTCGAAACCCACGGGTGGACCCCCGAGGAGGTAATCGAACGGGCCCACGACGCCTTGCGCAAAACCCTGCACGACTACGGCTCCGTCTCCATCCAAACCCTGGACAAATTCGCCCTGCGCCTGGTCAAAACCTTTCGGTACGACCTCCAAGTGCCCGATGGATTTGCCGTCGAATTGAACGAAAAATCCCTCCAACAGGAAGCCGTCCTGCGCGTGCTGGACCAAGTAGGCGTGGACCCCGAATTGACGTCGATCTTGGAGGCCTTTGTGCGCGCCAACTTGGAAGACGAGAAGGGGTGGGACGCCACCCGGTCGTTGGAGTCGGTGTCCGAGCACCTCAGCAAGGAGTCCAGCCGTCCGCACTGGGAAGCGCTGGCGGAGGTTCCCATGGACCAGCTGCAGGCGTGGGCCCAGTCCTTGCGCCAAGAAGTGGCCCAGGCCGACGCCCGAATCCGCGCCGCTGCCACCGAGGGGTACCGCGTTCTTTTGGCATGCGGCGTGCCCCTGTCCGAATTCAGCCGGGGCACCCTGCCCAAATGGTTCCGGGAAACGGCGTCCAACGGCTACGACAAAGCCCCGTCGGACACCGTTTTGAAGATGTTCAACGGCGAAGCGGCCTGGCTCAAGGACGCCAAGAAGTCCAACGCCGCCAACGAGGCCCTGCTGGACGACGGCACCAAGGAGCAGGTGGTGCGGGCCTACGAGCAGGCCGAGGAGGCCTATGCCGGCAGCCTGCGGGCGCGGTTTTTTGCGAAATACGCCTTTTCCACCGGGGTGCTCCAGGCCCTGGCTGTGGCCTACGAGGCCGTGTGCGAAGAACGCGGGGTGCAGCCCCTGTCGAAATTCAACAGCCTGATTTACAAGGAACTGGTTCAGCAAAACGGGGAGTATTTGCTGGAACGCCTGGGCTCCCGCTTCCGCCATTTTTTCATCGACGAAGCCCAAGACACCAGCCGGGTGCAGTGGGAAAACCTCTACCCCCTGCTGGACCACGCCCTGTCGTCGCAGGAACGGGGGGCCAGCGGCACCGCCTTGGTGGTGGGTGACGGAAAGCAAAGCATTTACCGCTGGCGGAATTCGGAGGCGGAGCAGTTTTTGGAAGTGACGGAGCGGGCGGCTCGGAACGAGCCGCCCCGCCCCAGCCTCCCCGCGTGGAACGGCCGCACCGAACGCCTCATCCTCCACCAAAACTGGCGCAGCCGCCGGGAAATTGTGGCGTGGAACAACGCCTTTTTCACCTGGGCCGGAACCGCCCTGGAACATCCGCTGCACCGGAGTGCGTACGCAGCCGAGGCGGTGGAACAAGCGGCCAAAGGCGATTCCGGAGGATTTGTGCAGCTGCGGCCCGTTTCGGGGGCCAGATCGGGGGAACGCATGGTGCTCATCTTGGACGACCTGGTTTCCCAGCTGAAGTCCTACCAACAAGCAGGCTGGGCCTGGAAAGACCTGGCCGTTTTGGTGCGGAACAACCGCCAGGGCGCCGCCGTGGTGGAGCGCCTGGTGGCCGAGGAAATTCCGGTGATTTCTGCCGACTCTTTGATGCTTGGACAGAGCGTGCAGGTGCGGTTTTGGATGGCGGCCTTGGCGGCCGCGCACCGTCCCCAGTCGGCCTTGGCCCGCGCGGAATTGGCCGTGCAAGCGCGCAAAGCCGGGGTTTGGAAGCCGACGTCGGACCTGCCTACGGCCCACCATTTGGAAGTACTGGCCGCGCAGGAACGTCCCTTTTGGCAGGCCTGGCGCGGGCTGTTTCCCCAGTGGGACCTGCGTCAACTCCGCACGGAAGGGCTGTACGGTGCAGCCGAATCCGTGGTGCGGTGGTCGGGCGTGCAGCCGGATGCCTACGGCTTGGCCTGGCTCTCGTTGGTGCTGCGGTTTGGCCAGCAGGAAGCCAACTCCTGGCCGGCGTTTTGGTCGGCGTGGGAGTCGGACCTGCAAAACCAAAGCATTGTGCTGCCCGACGGTCTGAATGCGGCGGTGGTGATGACGGTGCACAAGTCCAAGGGCTTGGAGTTTGAATGCGTGTTTGTGCCCTTTGCGGCCAATTCCCGCGGGGGGTACGGAGGGTATGCGCCGGCGTGGATGCCGTCGGACGGCGACTGGTCCCAGCAAGAACCGGATTTGCCCACGACGTTGGTTCCGGTGCGGGAAAGTCGATTTGGTACGTTCGTGGAGGGCATTCCGGTGCTGCAGGAGGCCAAAACCCGCCTGGAGCAGGAAGAAGCCTTCGACAACCTAAACGTTTGGTACGTGGCCTTTACGCGGCCCAAGGCCGCTTTGGTGATCTGGCTGCAGCAAAACGAAAAGGGCGCGCCGTACGGGGAGGTGGCCAAGATGCTGGCGGCCTTTGCCGAGGCGCAAGCCAAGGGCCCCGAAGGTCCGTGGCAGTGGGGCACGTCCCCCACGCCCAAAGAAGGGTCCAAAAAGCACGAGGAAACGCCCGCCAAACCCTTGGGCGAGGTGGCGTTTTCGGCCTGGACAGACCGCGTCCGGGTGATGCCGGAGCGGGACGCCGATTCCAACGAAGCGCGCTGGCTGGGGGACCTGTTCCACCGGACCATGCAGCACGTGCGGACCGCCGCGGACGTCCCAGCGGCCCTGCGCCGCGTGGCACCCAACCAGCAGGAGTCGGCCATTTTGCAGCACTGGGCGGAGAGCGTGGTGCAGCACCCCGAGGCGGCGCCGTGGTTTGCAGACCGGGCGCGGGTGCTCAACGAGCGGGCGCTGTTGGCGCCCGAATCTGCCGTTCTGCGCCCGGACCGCGTGGTCGCTACCCCCGACGGACGGTGGGCCGTGATGGACTACAAAACGGGCAAGCCGCGGCCGGCCCACCGGGACCAAGTAGACGGCTACGCCCAGCGGCTGGAAGCCGCGGTGGGGCAGCCGGTGAAACGCCTTCTGGTGTACCTTCGCACCGAATCCATTCCCGAAGTCCATGTCTGGTAAAAAAGCAGCATTCTACGCGGGCCTGCGGGCCGAGTTGGCCTCCATCGAACAGGCCGGTTTGTTCAAGCGCGAGCGCATCATCGCCTCCCCCCAAGACGCCGTCATCCGGTTGTCCGACGGGTCCGAGGTGCTCAATTTCTGCGCCAACAACTACCTGGGCCTCAGCAGCCATCCCGACGTGTTGCGGGCGGCCCACGCCACCCTGGATTCCCACGGCTTCGGCATGAGCTCCGTGCGTTTTATCTGCGGCACCCAAGACATCCACAAGCAGCTGGAAGCCAAGCTGGCCGAGTTCCTGCACACCGAAGACACCATTTTGTACGCGGCGGCGTTTGACGCCAACGGCGGCGTGTTTGAACCGCTTTTGGGCGAGCAAGACGCCATTATTTCCGACTCCCTGAACCACGCGTCCATCATCGACGGGGTCCGGCTCTGCAAGGCCCAGCGCTACCGCTACGCCAACAACGATACGGCGGATTTGGAAGCGCAGCTGCAGGCCGCGGACGCCGCAGGCGTCCGCACCAAGCTCATCGTCACCGACGGGGTTTTCTCCATGGACGGCTGCGTGGCCCAGCTGGACAAAATCTGCGACCTGGCAGACCGCTACGACGCCCTGGTCATGGTGGACGAGTGCCACGCCACCGGTTTCATTGGCGCCACCGGCCGCGGCTCCATCGAACTGCGCGGCGTTTTGGGCCGGGTGGACCTCATCACCGGTACCCTGGGCAAGGCCCTGGGCGGTGCCATGGGCGGATTCACCACCGGCAAAAAAGAAGCCATTGAGATGCTGCGCCAGCGCTCTCGTCCCTACCTTTTCTCCAACAGCCTCGCCCCCGCCATCGTCGGCGCCAGCCTGGCCGTGTTGGACCTTCTGTCGTCTTCCACCGCCCTGCGCGACCAACTCGAAGCCAACGTCGGTCAATTTAAAGCCGGCATGCGTGCCGCCGGGTTCGACTTCAAAGACGGCGAGTCCGCCATTGTCCCCGTGATGCTGTACGACGCCGCCCTGTCCCAGCGTTTTGCCGACGCCCTTTTGGCCCGCGGCATCTACGTGATTGGCTTCTTCTACCCCGTGGTACCCAAGGACCAAGCCCGCATCCGCGTGCAGCTCAGCGCCGCCCACACCCCGGAACACATCGACCGCGCCATTGCCGCCTTCACCGAGGTAGGCCGGGAATTGGGTGTGATTTCCTGAGTGTATTCCGGTCGATGCGGTGCGATTTCGCCCATTGAGCGAAAATCCGTCTGTTGATTATCAGAACGTTGCGGGCACTATTATCAAAACTTGCATTTTTTGCACGTTTCGATAATAGGCGTACCTTAGCCCCATGACAGGGCTCATAGACCGACCATTCTACGTCCAAAAATTGCGGGCATACCGGGACACGGACCTCATCAAAGTGGTGACGGGGTTGCGGCGTTCTGGCAAGTCCACGCTCTTTGAGTTGTACCGTCGCACCCTGCTTTTGGAAGGCGTTCCCGCGGAGCGGATGCATGCATTTTCCTTTGAGTTGCCGGAAAATTATCTGGGCAAGACGTGGGACGCGCTTTATTTCGAAATAAAGTCGGCCCTGGGAAAGGAGGGGATGAACTACGTTTTTTTGGACGAGATCCAGAACATTCCCGAATTTGAGAAGTTGGTGGACGGCTTGTACGCGACTCCGGGGGTGGACGTGTATGTGACGGGTTCCAATGCTTTTTTTCTGAGCCAGGAACTGGCCACTCTTTTGAGCGGTCGGTACGTGGAGCTCTCTGTGTTGCCCTTTTCGTTTGAGGAATACCTCCGTGCTCGGGAGATAGACACCGCAAATCCCTACTTGAATTACGAGGCCTTGTTCTTTGATTATGTCAATGAAACGTCCCTTCCCCAGGGAGTGGCCTTGCGCGCCTCCGGCTTGGGATTGATCCACGACTACCTGGAATCCATCTTGGCATCGGTGGTGGAAAAGGACATTGCGCAACGGTACGAAATCCGCGACCGACGGGCCTTTATGAATACGGTTCGCTTTTTAGCGACGCAGGTGGGGTCGCGGGTGTCGCCCACGAGTATAGCAAAGGGCTTGCAGGCCGACGGGCAAAAGATACACCACTCCACGGTAGAGAAATTCTTGGATTATTTGGTGGGAAGTTTTGTTTTTTACCGCGCTCATCGGTTCGATTTAAGGGGGAAAATCCAGTTGGCCACGCAGGAGAAATACTACATGGTCGACCCCGGTTTGATGCATATTTTGGCGGGGAAAGAGCGTACGGCAGACCGCGGTCATTGGTTGGAAAACGTGGTGTATTTGGAATTGCTCCGACGTGGGTACAGCGTTTGGGTGGGGACTTCCCGCACCGGTGAAGTGGATTTTGTGTGCAAGTCTTCCGACGGCGCTTTGGTGTATTATCAGGTGGCGTGGGAGTTGTCTTCCGAAGAAACCGCTCAGCGCGAGTTTGGCTCCTTGGAACGAATCAAAGACAATTACCCCAAATACGTCCTGACCACGGATTCATTCACCCAAAGCAGGCAGGGAATTGAACACCGGAATGTTTTTCAGTGGCTGTTGCACCGACCCGCATAAAAGCCCTATTATCGAAACTTGCATTTTTTGCACGTTTTGATAATAGGAAATGGTACTCCCTTATTTCCATCGAATCATGAACCCAAAAACGAAGGTCCTTTTTGTCTGCTTGGGCAACATTTGCCGCAGCCCGCTGGCCGAAGGCTTGTTCCGCCAGGCCGTGGCAGAACGCGGCACCGCGTCCAATTTTGAGATTGACTCCTGCGGTACCAACGGCTTGCACGACGGCGAACTCCCCGACCCGCGCACCCGCGAGAACGCAGCATCCCACGGCGTGACCCTTGCCCACCGCTCCCGGCGTATCCGGCCGTCGGACCTGGATCACTACGACCGCATCTTCGTCATGGACGACAACAACCTGCGCACCGTCCGGGGTTTATGCACCACCCCCGAGCAACACGCCAAAGTCGAGAAAATCCGCAGCATCGACCCCGACTTCCCCAACGCCGACGTGGACGACCCCTGGTACGGCGGCCCCGCGGGTTTTGAGTCCGTCTACCGCGTTTTGGAACGGGTAACGGGGTTGTGGGCGGAGCGGTTGGGGGAGGATTAGGTCCAATGCATGTTTACCTGTTGCTGGATTTTGTGGATGGATTTAGTAAGTTCCTCAAATGTTGGCGAATCTCCAAAGATCATTTCTTGACGCATCAAGGCGTAGTCCTCTTTCAATGCCTGCAATTCAAGATCGGGTGGAATGAGTTGAACCCTTTCGTTACTGGCTATGGATTTGTTTAGACCTCTAATCGGGCTGTAACATGCCCGTTGTTTCCTTAGGTTTTGAAAGGGTGTTGGAGATTCCCAAATCTCCTTGAGTAAATCACTTTGCACCATTCGGACTAAGTCGTACCAGTGCCTAGACATTCTAAATGTTCGCCCACCTCTCTTGTTCAGTGGATGATACTCTTCGTGCAAGAGTAGGATTTTCTCTTGAAAGGTAGAAGCAGGGTCCAGTGTCCACACATGAGAGGGAATAGAGGGGGTGAAATATTCGCTTAAAGCGTGTTCTATCAGACTATTTACATTCTTCTGTGAACGTGGAGTACGTGATGATCGTATGCCAAATTCAACTTTAACAACGCTTTGGAGGTAAGGATTGGACTCGAGTAAGGATGGGTACGAAATGAACAACGTTTGCGGGTCTTGATCCGGGACGTTTGGTGGGATTGTATTGGATGTGATTATTGGGGTTAGTGGCCCTAAGTCAAGGAGTTCGAATGCCTGCTGGAGGTCTGATTTTATTTGTTTTGTTGTGAATTCACATCCGGCACGGCGTAAACGTTCGACTTTGCTTTTAGATGGAAATGATTCCGGTTCTATGCCGAAAGAGCGAGGGTCTAGAGCGATATCGATGTCTTCACTGAATCGGTTAATGATTCGGTACGCTTTACTGAGGGAAGTGCCTCCTTTGAATGTAAAGAAAGATGCATAAGGAAGCAAAAACAGGAGACGCAGAGTCAAGGTTATCCACCAGTCTTTTTCTAGTGCTAGCTCAGAGACTCCCGTTCGCTGTTGAGCCAATCGGAGAGCAGCCATTCGCTGTTCGGGCTGTTCTATTTTGAGCCACGAGATCATATTGGAAGTGCAATATGCGTGTGCAAGAAGTCGCTTATTCGATGCGTGGTCAACTTGAGGTCGTGTAGGACGTGGTGGGGTTCCTCCGCATGGAGCAATTCTTGGATTCGAGCCAGTTGTTCACGGCTCAAGGTCCATAAATCGAGGGATTCCAACCCTAAAAAGACCAGCTTACTTATAGGTCCGGTCATGGAGAGTTTTCGGGGGGAAGTCGATTTGAATTCTAAGACAGACCGACCAAGGACGACTTTTTTATTCGGGCCATTGGTGATGTAGTGGTGCTTCACAGGAACTTGGGAGGAAAGGCCAATTTTATGCAAGGCGGCGGCCCCGCTTGGGGCAATTTGCACCCCTTCTTTGGCGGCAACGGCGGCGGCAATCTGATCGGTTCCCGGGGTTATTTTTCCAAAAAGGACATCGGTTAAAGGCACAGTATAGATGCCATGCCCCAATCGATCAATGGCGCCGGTCTGCGTAAGACGAGACAGTGCTTTGCGTATGGCTGCCGAGGTTCCCAAGTGCATAAAATCACTGTTAGTCAATACAGTACCTGGCCTTTCGCGACCAATTTTTTCCTGAATTTGTTGATGTACGGAAAGTAGCATGTCACAAATTTATATAAAAATTGTGACAAGTTAGAATAAACGTGCGCAGGATTTGCCCAGAAAATTTATTCCAAAGAAAAAGGCCGGAAGGAGTCCAAATGCATTCATTTTCCGAAGTAAATCAGAATTTTGGACTTAAGTATTTGGACTTTTCGGTCCTTCGCTGGCCGTTCCGCCGTCCCCAAAACGCAACCAGCCGGCGCATGCGCCGGCTGGTTGCTTTAAACGAAGGATTGGAACGCGCTTACTGCATCACCAAAAACCCGTTGGCGGGCAAGGTGATTTTTCCCGAAGGGCGCAAGGTTACGCGTTGGCCCGTGAACGCGTCGGTAAAGGTTCCTGCCGGGGCATCGGAGTACTTGACCTTGGCCTTTTTGTTGGAGAAATTCACAAAAACGACGGCTTGGTGCGTGCCGTTGTTGCGCACGAACCCGTACACCCGGTTGCTGCTGGTGGCAATGCGCTCTTGCTTGGCTCCGAAACGGCCGTTGTGCAGGGCGGTGTTTTGCTTGCGGAAGGCCAGCATTGTCCGGTAGAATTCTTCCTCCGATGGGCGGCTCCAGTCGATGGTGTCCCGTTCAAAGAACCGCAGGCTCTTGTTGAGGCCGACCTCTTGTCCGTTGTAAATCAGGGGCATGCCGCTCTCCAGGGTGGCGCAGAGGACAAAGGCCGCGTGGGCGTTAGCGCCAATGCGCTTCTCCACCGTGCCGTTCCACGAGTTTTCGTCGTGGTTGTCAATGAAGTACATGCGGTAGTGGTCGAAGTCGAAGTTGGTGCGGTTTTTCTCGATGTATTCGTCGATTTTGGCCACGGACTCGCCTTTGCCAGCCACCTTGTTCAGGATGTGGTGGAATTCCCAGCCGTAGGTCATGTCGAAATGGGCCGTTGGCATGGTGGTGAATTCGGACTCCGCCAGCAGGAAGAGCTCGGGGTTCATGCCGCGCAGGTGCTCGTTGGTTTCTTGCCAGAAGTCAAAGGGAACGCCACCGGCCATGTCGCAGCGGAAGCCGTCCAGTTGGAAGCGCGCAATCCACCACGCCATTTCCTCGCGCATGGCATCGCGCAGGGCGGGGTTGGAGTAGTCCAACTCGGCGACGTCGGTCCAGTCGGTGGGGCGGTTGTGGTCGTCCAAGGCCGTGGAGATGCTGCCGTCTTCGTTTTTCCAGTAGTATTCGGGGTGTTCGGTGATCCAGGGGTGGTCCCACGCGGTGTGGTTGGGCACCCAGTCCAAAATGACGCGGAACCCGAGGTCGTGCGCGGAGGATACAAACTGCTCGAAGTCGGCCTCGGTGCCAAATTCCGGATTGATGGCGGTGTAGTCGTTGATGGAGTAGTAGCTGCCCAAAATGCCTTTGCGCTTTTCGCGCCCAATGGGCTGCAGGGGCATGAACCAGAGGATGTCTACGCCCAATTCTTTGAGGCGAGGCAAGTGCTGGGACAAGGCGTTGAAGGTGCCTTCGGGGGTCGCTTGGCGCGTGTTGATTTCGTAGATGGTGGCGTTGCGCGACCATTCGGGGTGGGGCATTTGGGCCTGGGCAATGGGTACCAACAGGACCAGGGCGAGGGCGGTGAGCAGCTTTTTCATAGGGAGAAAGGTAGGCAAAAGAGGGATTAACGAGGAATGAACAGGGTGGCAAAGGTGCCTGCGGGTACGGTTAGGGTTTCGGTTCCAATTTGGGCCGTTCCGGCAACCAGGCGGGTTTTGGGATGCAGGCGCAGCTGCTTGACCGAGAAGGTAAGGGGTTGTTTGCTGCGGTTCATAAGCGTGATCACGCGCTCGCCAAAGTAGGACCGTTCCAACAGCAATACGTTGGCAGACAGGGCTTTGGTGGTGGTGCTTCCGTAGGCCAGCACCGGGGATTTTTGGCGGAAACGGGCCAGTTTGGCCACTTCGTTGCGCAGAGCGGTTTCTTCCGGCGTGTAGTTTTTGAACTTCATGAGCCGGCGGTTGTCTGGGTCGTTGGCGCCGGGCATGCCGTATTCGTCGCCGTAATAGACCACCGGAATGCCGGGGACGGTGAAGTTAAACGCATGCATCATGGCCAGTTTTTGGTAGGCCGACGCAGCAGGCGTGCCAATTTTTCGCGTGTAACCGGCGGCCTTGGTGTCTTCGTCCAGCCGGACGTCTCCGCTGGCCAAGGAAATAAAGCGCGGCTTGTCTTGGTTGCCGCTGATGTTGCCCATCAGGTGGTGGTGGCCGTAGGCAGCCAGGCTGGCGTCCAGCACTTCCTTCAGGCGTGTAGCGTCCGTGTTGAGGTTGGCGCAGAATCCCAGGGCGGCGTCGTAGAGGTTGAAGTCGAATTGGGCGTCCATCAGTCCGCTGCCCAAGTAGCTGGCAATCAGCTCCGGAGAGCCGTACGTTTCCCCAATTTGGTAGAGGCGCTGGTTCCGCGGGGCAGCGACCTGGTGCTTCAGCTTTTGGGTGAGGGTGCGCCAGTAAAGATTGGCCACGTGCTTAGTGGCGTCGTGCCGGTAGCCGTCAAATCCGTAGTCCCGCACCCAGACCATCGCGGAGTCCGTAAGCGCCGCGACGGCTTCGGGGTTTTCCGTGTTGACGTCGGGCAGGAAGGTGTCAAACCAGGTGGTCAGGCGGTATTCGTCCCATTTTTCGGTGTTCAGCGTGGAGTCTGGGAGGTAGAGGGAGTTGAACCACTCGGGGCGGGCGCGGTACACCGGATGCTCCTGGTGGACGTGGTTGCCGACGTAGTCCAGTAAGACGTTGAGGTTGCGGTTGTGGGCGCTGGCCAGGGTGTTCCGGACCTGGTCAGGACGGGCGAACCGGGCGTCGGGTTGGGTGTTGGAGGCGGGCCAGTAGCCGTGGTAGGCGGAGAATTTGGTGTTGGGCACCGTTTTGTCCCACAGGCCCCAAGCGCCTTGCGGGTTGCGGGCAATGGGAGAGAGCCACACGGTGTTGAACCCGAGGTCTTCGAAGAAGCCTTTTTGGATGGCCCACGTGACGCCGTCCAGGTCGCCGCCGCGAAAATCCGCTTGCGGCAATACGTCGGAGCGGCGAAGCGGTTTGTCGTTGCTGGGGTCGCCGTTGGCAAAGCGGTCCACCATCAAGAAGTAGAGGGTGGCGGCTTCCCAGTCGTGGCGCTGCAGGAGGTCGCCTTGCAGGAGGACGCGTCCTTCTTCCAGGGGTACGAGGAGGTCGTTGCTGCGGCGGTGGGGGTTGGCGCTGTAGATGCGGACAAAGCTGCGGTCCAGGTCTTTGGCTTCTTCGGGCAGGCGAATCCGGACGCCGGTGGCCGTGCGTTCCACGGATTCCGAGGGGAGGAGGTGGTTTTCCCACAGGGCCCAAAGTTCTTGGTCTTGGGGAACGGCGGCCAAGGTCAGGACGGTGCCGGACTCGTCCACCGTTTTGGTCGATAAGGTTTTCGCCGGTTTTCCTGGGCGGGAAATCGACAAGGTGTTGTTGTATCCTCCGATGCCGTTGGGAACCGAACGTGCGTTGGCGGGGTCGAGCAGTTCCATGCCGTTGACCACAAATTTGTATTCGTGGTTGCCCGGGAACAGCGGAACGCGAACGCTCCAAACGCTGTCTCCGCGGTCCAGGGCGGTGGCCGCGCGGTTCCAGGCGTTGAAGGAGCCAATCACGTGCACGGCGCCGGCTTCCCAGGCGGTGTCTCCCGGTTGACGCGGATAAGAGAAGGTGTGCCACTGGGCCCCGTTCGCAAAAAGGATCAGGTCAAACGACGCCCCGTCCATCCAAAAATGCGCGACGTCCACCGCTTTTTCCAGCGCACCCGTCACGCGGTATACGGCGCTGTCTTCCTTGTAGGTGGCGGTGATTCCGGCCGGCCATACCACCGAATCCACCTCGTTGGGCTCCAGAAAGTAGTCCCCGGTGTAGATGGCGGTTTGCCCTGCTTGGAGCAGCACGGGCGTCATCAACCCGACGGTCTCGTCTCCGTCTCCGGGGTTCCACCCGGCAGGGTCTGGGGAGCAGGCGGCAGCGGCCAGAAGGGCGGCGGCAACGGGAAGAGCGAAGCGTTTATTCATACCAGCGGGAGGGGTCCAATCGGGGTTAGAGCGACGGAAATTTACAACGCAATCCGCACGGTTTCTCCCGTCGTCACGGTGTAGGATTGGGTGCCCACGCCAAAGGCCGTGGAAGGCCCAGAAACGACGGTTACGGCCAGTTCGCCCGGGGCCAGTTCCACGCGGAGATGCGCGCCGCGCCACACCAGTTGGAAGGCCAAACGGCTCCACGCTGCCGGCAAAGCCGGCGCGAAGGTGAGGTTTTCGCCTACCAAACGCATGCCGCCAAACCCGTGGACCACACTCATCCAGGCGCCGCCCATCGCGGTGACGTGCAGCCCTTCGCGGACTTCGTGGTTGTAGTCGTCCAGGTCCAGCCGCGCGGTCCGCAGGTAGAAGGCGTAGGCTTGGTCGGCGTAGCCGAGGCGGGTGGCCAAGATCGTGTGGACGCTGGGACTCAGCGAGCTCTCGTGAACGGTGAAGGGTTCGTAAAAGTCAAAGTGGCGGCGCAGCACGTCGCGGTCTGTGCGGTCTTCGAAGAAGAACATGCCTTGCAAGGTGTCTGCTTGCTTGATGTAGGGCGACCGCAAAATGCGGTCCCAGCTCCATTTTTGGTTGATGGGGCGCTGGGCGGGGTCCAGCTGGGCAACCGGTACCAGGTCTTTGTCCAAAAAGCCGTCTTGCTGCAAGAAAAGCTGCTTTTCTTCCCAGTACGGGTAGTACATCTGGCGGTGGATGGCGTCCCACTGGGCCAATTCTTCGGTTTCCCGAAAGTCGATTTTGGCTGCAATGCGGGCGTAGTCCGACGGATGGTGTTCCTTGACGTAGGCCGCGCATTCCGCGGCGTATTCCAAGCACCACGCCGCCATGAAATTGGTGTAGTAGTTGTTGTTGACGTTGTTTTCGTACTCGTTGGGTCCGGTGACGCCCAGCATGACGTAGGCCTTGCGGTGGTCCGACCAATTCACGCGCTGCGCCCAGAATCGGGCAATGCCCACCAGCACCTCCAGCCCGTATTCGGCCAAGTACGCGCGGTCCAGGGTGTAGCGGATGTAGGTGTAAATGCCGTAGGCGATGGCTCCGTTGCGGTGGATTTCCTCAAAAGTGATTTCCCATTCGTTGTGGCACTCCTCCCCGTTCATGGTGACCATGGGGTAGAGGGCCGCTCCGTTCGTAAACCCGAGCTTGGCGGCATTTTCGATGGCCTTTTCCAGGTGCTTGTAGCGGTAAACCAGCAAGTTGCGTGCCACTTGGGGGTCTGCGCTGGCCAAGTAAAACGGCAGGCAGTAGGCTTCGGTGTCCCAGTAGGTGGACCCTCCGTACTTCTCGCCGGTAAATCCCTTGGGCCCGATGTTCAAGCGTTCGTCGACGCCGGTAAACGTTTGGAGGAGGTGAAAAATATTGAAACGGATGCCTTGTTGCGCGGCATCGTCGCCTTCAATACCAATGTCTGCGGTGTCCCATTTGGCGCGCCATGCTTGGACGTGTTCCGCCAGAAGGGCCTCAAAGCCGACGGCTGCAGCCTCGCGCGCCCGCTCCGCGGCGCGCTCGGCCACCGCTTCGCGGGGCGCGTTGAAGGAAGAAACCACGCCCACGTACTTGGTCAACACGACAGGGGTGTCGGCTTTTTGGGTAAAGGACCAAGAGGTGTAGGCCCACCCGTCGGAAAAAAAGCCTTGGGATTCATTCGGTGCGATCGGAGCCCCTTTCAGCACGCAACACTGGTGAGCGGCCACACGGAACTCGGTTTTCTTGGTTTCCGACACCGTCCAGGCCTGATTTTCCAACGCGCCGGCATGGAGGTGTGTCCAAAACGTTTCTTCCCAGTTGGCGTCGTGGTTGGTCACGCGGAAGTCCAGATCGGCGGTCAGGAACAGGCTGGCATCGCGGTCTGTCTGGATGGTGTAGCGCAACGCGCCCACTTCGTCCCGGACCATGCTCAAAAAGCGGGTGGCTTCCACGGTGACTCCGGTGCCGTCTGCCATGCGGGCCGTGAACCGGCGCGTCAGTACCCCGGTTTCCATGTTGAGTTCGCGGTAAAACGACTCCACGGCGCACGTGTTCAGGTCCAATTCCTGCTTGTTGATTGCCACGCGAACGGCAATCCAATTGACGCTGTTCAGCACCTTGGCGAAGGACTCCGGGTAGCCGTTTTTCCACCAGCCCACCTTGGTTTTGTCTGGGTAGTAGACGCCGGCGATGTAGGAACCCGGCAGGGTGGTGCCGGTAAAGGTTTCTTCGTGGTTGGCGCGTTGCCCCATGCGGCCGTTGCCCAAGGCAAAAAGGCTCTCGGATTCGATGTGGCGGGCGGGGTCCCAGGTGGATTCGGTCAACTTCCAGGGGTGGATGGCCACGTGGGAAGCGCGTTTGGTGTTCAGAACAGACGACGACATGCTATTCGGTTCAAAATTCGTTCAGTGGCGGGTAAGGCGTTCGGCGAGTTCCTGGGGGTTTTGCCCCTGCAGATCGGGGAGGATTTCGTCGGCTTGTGCCAGTTCCTGCGGGGATCCCAGGCCCAAAGCGGCCATTCCTCCCGCGTGGGCAGCGGCGATTCCGGCGGCGGCGTCCTCCAAAACCAGGCATTCTTCGGGGGCCAGGCCCAATTTCCTGGCGCCTTCCAAAAAGACGGCGGGGTTGGGCTTGCTCAGGGTGACGTCGTTCCCGTCGACGGTGGCGTCAAACAAGGGAAGAAGCCCGACTTTTTCCAAAATGGGCAAGGCGTTTTTGCTTGCAGAGCCCAGGGCAATGCGGAATCCTTGGGCGCGGGCGGCTACAAGGAATTCGCGGGCACCGGGGAGGACGTCGGCTTCCGTCATGGCAGAAACGAGTTCCAGGTACCACGCGTTTTTGGTGTCCATCCAGTGCTGGAAGTCGGCCTCCGAAAGCGTCAAACCGCCCCATTCCAGGATTTTCTCCAAGGAAGCGCGGCGGGAGATGCCTTTGAGCTGCTCGTTTTCGGCGTGCCCGAAGGAAATGCCCAGTTCCGACGCCATGCGTTGCCAGGCCAAAAAATGAAACTTGGCCGTGTCGACCAAGACGCCGTCCAGATCGAAGAGCAATCCCCGAATCATGCTTGTACCGGGTCCAGGATGCGGAGCACATCCAAGTGGTAGCGGATCAGTTGGTTGACGGGTTTGGCTTGGGTGCGGCCGTAGACCAACCCGCGCTTTTTGACTTCCTCCACCAAGAGGGGTTCAAAGGTTTTGGCCACGGAGCCTACAAAGTTGATTTCTGCTGCACCGGTACGGGCCTCTTCGTAGCACAGCACGTGGATGTCCAAGAATTTGGCAAAACCGTCGCGCACAATGGCCTCGATGTAGGGGTGGTTGGCGTGGGCGCCTGCAAACCGGCTGTAGGACGCCAGGTAGACGTTGGCATGCGGCTTGTTGTACACCGATGCGAAGATTTCCTCTTTTTTGGGCTGGTAGGTCTGCACAAAGTCGGCCTCCAATTCCGCGGGAAGTTGCTTGTAGAGGTAGTCGGCCACCAAACGTTTTCCAATGAAGCTGGCAGAGCCTTCGTCGCCCAGGATGTAGGCCAGAGCAGGCACTTCCTCGCGGATTTTGACGCCGTCAAAAAAGCAGGAATTGCTGCCGGTACCCAAAATGCAGGAAACCTGGGGCTTGCCGTTGTACGTGGCAAATGCCGCCGCGTGCAAATCGTGGTCTACCCGGACGCGGGCATGGGGGAACACCCGGGAGACTCCGTCGGCCACAATGGCGTTGAGGGCGTCGCTGCTGCAACCGGCTCCGTAGAACCAAATTTGCTGCACGGCGTCCGCGTAGGAGGCCAGTTCGGACGCTTCCCGCAGGGCCTTTTCAATCAGGTCTGCGGAATGGAAAAACGGGTTGAAACCCATGAGGTTCCAGCGGTTGACTTCTTCGCCTTGGGCGCTGAGCAATACCCAGTCGGCCTTGGTGGAACCACTTTCTACAATAAATACCATGGCAACAATTTACAATGCAGCGTAGCGCTCTACCAAATCGGCCATGCGGGCAGAATACCCGGCCTCGTTGTCGTACCATCCCATGATTTTCACCAGGGTGCCGTTGGCAGCGGTAAGGTCGGAATCGAAAATGCAGGAATGCTTGTTGCCTACAATATCGATGCTGACCAAGGGCTCCGTGGAGTATTCCAAAATGCCTTTCAACGGTCCGTCGGCAGCGGCTTTCATTGCGGCGTTGATTTCTTCCTTGGTGGCTTCGCGGTCCAGTTCGATGGCGACGTCGGTGGCAGATCCGGTGAGGACGGGAACACGCATGGCGTAGCCGTCCAACTTGCCCTTCAGTTCGGGCATGACCAAAGCGACGGCTTTGGCAGCGCCGGTGGTGGTGGGGATGATGCTGTAGGCAGCAGCGCGGGCGCGGCGCAGGTCGCTGTGGGGGGCATCCTGGAGGCGTTGGTCGCTGGTGTAGGCGTGGACCGTGGTCATAAAGCCTTTTTTCACGCCAAAGTGCTGCTGCATCACCTTCATCATGGGAGCCAGGCAGTTGGTGGTGCAGGAGGCATTGGAAATCAGGGTGTCTTCCGCGGTCAATTCGTGGTCGTTCACGCCCAAAACGATGGTCTTGATGCCGCCTTTGGCAGGAGCAGACAGGGCGACTTTTTTCGCGCCGGCTTCCAAGTGCTTGTTGAGGCTGTCGGCATCGGTGAACAAACCGGTGGATTCGATCACGACGTCAATGCCCATCGTTCCCCAAGGCAGTTGGGAAGGGTCCTTGATGGCGGTCACTTGGATGGACTTTCCATTGACAATCAGGCTGTTCTCCGTGTATTCGACGGTGCCGTTGAATTTGCCGTGGGCGGTGTCGTATTTGAGCAAGTGGGCCAAAACTTCGGTTTTGGTGAGGTCGTTGATGGCAACCACGTCTACTTTTTGGTTGGCAACCAGGTTGCGGAAGGTCAGGCGGCCAATGCGGCCAAATCCGTTGATGGCGACTTTTTTCATGGAGTAGGTACAGTTAAATGGAAAGAATTTTGGCCACCCGCAGGAGTTCGAGGTCCAGGGGGGCTTTGTTGAAAATGGCTTGCTGGAAGAAGGTGTGGGTGAGGCGGCCGTCCACCACGCCCACCATGAGGTCGGTCTTGCCGTTGAGCAAGGCCTCTACGGCAGCAACCCCCAATTGGCTGGCATTGACGCGGTCCAAGCAGCTGGGCGCTCCGCCGCGTTGGAGGTGGCCCAAAATGGTCACCTTGGTGTCTGCTTCGGGGAACCGAGCGCGCACGGCATCCGCAATTTCAAAGGTGGAGCCAATCTTGTTGCCCTCTGCCACCACAATGATGTTGGAGGTTTTCTTGTTTTCTGCTCCGCGCTCGAGGGCGGTGAAGACCTCGTCCAGGGTGGTGTTTTGCTCCGGCAAAATCACGGCCAAGGCGCCTGTGGCCAGGCTGGTGTGCAGGGCAATGAACCCCGCGTCGCGCCCCATGACCTCCACAAAAAACAGGCGGTTGTGGGAGTTGGCGGTGTCTCGGATTTTGTCGATGCACTCCATGACCGTGTTGCAGGCCGTGTCGTACCCAATGGTGAGGTCGGTTCCGAAGAGGTCGTTGTCGATGGTGCCGGGGATGCCCACGACGGGGATGCCGTGTTCCTCCCACAGCAAGTGGCCGCCGGTAAAGGTGCCGTTACCGCCAATGACCACCAGGCCGTCAATGCCTTGCTGCCGCATTTGGGCAGCGGCTTCGGCACGTCCTTCGGGGGTTCGGAAGCGGTCCGACCGGGCGGACATCAGCACCGTGCCGCCCATTTCCAAAATATTTTTGACGCTTTTGGCATTGAGCTCCGTGGTTTCGCCGGCAATCAATCCGTCGTAGCCGCGGTAAACGCCCAGTACTTTTTTGCCGTAGAAAACGCCGGTTCGAACAACGGCTCGAATGGCGGCATTCATGCCGGGTGCGTCTCCTCCTGAGGTTAAAACTGCAATGGTTTTCACGGGTACAAAGATGCGGTTTTTCTGCTGCGTCAAACAAAGATAGTGTATTTTTTACACTATTCCGCCCGGTGTACGAATTACACCCAAACGTATATCTTTGTTAATCTATGGTAAATCCGAATGTTTCCGTGGACTGCGTCGTTTTTGGATTCGACGGCCGCGGACTCAATGTTTTGTTGATTGAGCAGAAGGACGTGGGACAGCGCATTCGCTTGGCGTTGCCCGGGGACTTGGTGCTGGACGAAGAGAGTTTGGACGAGGCTGCGCAGCGGGTGCTGCGGGACTTGACGGCTCTGGAGGGCGTGTACCTGCACCAGTGCGGAGCCTTTGGGGATCCCAACCGGGTCCGCGACGTGAAGGACTTGGCGTGGCTGCAGAGCTACCGCGAGAATCCCCAAGCCCGCGTGATCACGGTGGCCTACTTTGCCTTGCTCCGCAGCGAAGATTTCAACCCCCACGCCTCCAGTTTTGCCGAACGCGTGTTCTGGCAACCGGTGTACCAAGTGCCCGAGTTGGCCTTTGACCACAACGCGATTTTTTCCCAGGCGCTGCGGATTTTGCGCAAGGAAATGCGCCAAAAGCAGGTGGGCCACGAGCTCCTTCCAGACAAATTCACCCTTAGCCAGCTCCAAACCCTGCACGAGGCCATTTTTGGAGAAATCCTGGACAAGCGCAACTTCCGCAAGAAAATCATCAAAGAGCAGTGGGTGCTGCCGCTGGAAGAAAAGCAAAAAGGTGTCGTCCACAAACCCGCCCGGCTCTACGAAGTCAACGCCAACGCCCCCCTTTTGGAGGAGTAGTCCTTCTTATTCCCATTTAACACTGCGTTCCCATGGCACAAAAACGCCTTTCCTTTTGGCAAATCTGGAACATGAGCTTCGGCTTTTTGGGCATCCAGTTTGGCTTTGCCCTCCAAGGGGGATTCATGTCCAGCATTTTCCAAAACTTGGGAGCCAGCAAGGACGAATTGCCCGGACTTTGGATTGCCGCCCCCCTCACCGGACTGTTGGTGCAGCCCATCATTGGGTACCTGTCTGACCGCACCTGGAGCCCGCGTTGGGGCCGACGTCGCCCGTATTTCTTAATTGGCGCGGTGCTCAGCACCCTGGCCTTGTTCTTTGTGCCCAACTCGCCCACATTGTGGGTGGCCGCCGGTTTCCTCTGGATTTTGGACGCCTCCATCAACATTTCCATGGAGCCCTTCCGAGCGTTGGTGGCCGATAAATTGCCCGACGAACAACGGTCCTACGGCTTTGTAGCGCAGACCTTGGTCATTGGCATTGGCACCTGGGTGGCCAGCAACTTGCCCTGGTTGGTGAGTACGCTCGGGGTTTCCACCACGGCGCCGGAGGGCGAAATTGCCCCGTCCGTGCACTGGGCCTTTGCCATTGGCGCGGTGGTCTTTATGGCGTCCATTTTGTGGACGGTTTTCACCACCACGGAGGAGCCGCCGGCCGATATGGAGGCTTTTCAGGAGCACCGACGCAAGACGGCCGGAATTTCCGGTGCCCTGTGGGAAATAACCTCCAGCTTCCAGTACATGCCCAGCGTGATGTGGAAACTGGGTTTGGTGCAGTTTTTCAGCTGGTTTGCCTTTTTCACCATGTGGAATTTTGCGACGCCGGCGCTGGCCGAGTTTGTATACGGTGCGGCTATGCCGGCCGAAGGGGCCTTGAATTACCTGGCTGAAAAAGCCGCCTACAACGAGGCCGTGGCCACGGTGGGATCCTCCATGGGCATGTACGGACTGAGCTCCATGGCCTTTGCCTTTTTGCTGACCCTGTACACATCCAAACGCGCCATCAACCGCCGGTTGGTCCATTTGCTGTCTTTGGCTGCCGGAGGCGCGGGCTTTTTGCTTATGACCACCGCCACCGCCGAGACCGACGGCCTGATCAACGTCGGTTTTGCTTTGGTGGGCATCGCCTGGGGCAGCATCCTGTCTATGCCCTACGCCATTTTGTCCAGCGAGGTGGATCCCGCGAAAATGGGCATTACCATGGGCCTGTTCAACATGTTCATTGTGATCCCCCAGATTGTTGCGGCCGTGGGAGGCATCAACTGGGCCTACAAAACGTTTTTTGGCGACGCCATCATCAACACCTTGGTATTGGCCGGAGCCTGCCTGCTGCTGGGCGCGGTGTCGTCGTTGATTTTGCCCGCGAAGAAGGGCTAAGCCGCTGGGACGACGGAGTAGAATGAAGAAGCCCGCCGCGCAAGCGGCGGGCTTCTTTTTTACCGCTGGATTTCGTAAATCTCCGAAAACCAAGGACCTGCTTCCCAGGTTTCCGACCACTGGACGGGGCTGCGGTCCAGGGCTTTGACGGCGTTCCGTTTTCCCCCCAGCAATTCGTCGAACCGTTCCATGGACACCTTCGCCGGTTGGTCGCTGGCGTTCACCACGGTGAGCACAATGCGGTCTTGGGTGTACCGCGCTACCACGTAGAGCCCGTTTTCTGGAGCGAACTGCATCATTTGGCCGTAGTGGAGGGCTGCCTGCGACGTTCGGTACCGGCCGAGTTTCTGCACAAAATCAAAAGCCTCGTTTTCTTTTGGCGTCCGACCTTCTGCCGTAAATGCGTTGCGGGAGTCCCCGGCCCAACCGCCCGGAAAATCTTCCCGCATGGTGCCGTGGTTTTCTGTGGACTTCATGAGGATTTCGGTACCGTAGTACAAACAAGGAATGCCGCGCAGGGTGTACAGCAGGGTCAGGCCCAGCTTGTATTTGCGCAGGTCCTCCCCGCACAGCCCAAAGTAGCGGCCTTCGTCGTGGTTGTCCACAAACGTGACCAAGCGGTAGGGATCTTGGTAGAGGTAATCAGCTGCCAAGGACTGGTACAGCTTGCCCACGCCCTGGTTCCATTCCGACTTCTGGGTGACGGTTTCCTTGATGGAGAAATACGTCTGGAAGTCCGTCACAGAGTTGAGGTGGCTGTCGGACTTTCGGAAGGGGAATCCTCCGGTGAAGTAGGCCTGGCTGGGGTGGTTGTGCACCCAGGTTTCGCCGAACAAAACCATGCGCGGGTAGTGGGCCCGCACCACCTTGTTGAGGCGGGACATAAAGTTTTGGTTGGGGTAGGTGTAGGTGTCGATGCGGAGGGCGTCAATACCAGCCTCTTCGATCCACCACAGGGTATTCTGAATCAGGTAGTTGGCGGCATCCTTGTTCTCCAAATTCCAGTCGGGCATGGCGTCGTCGAACCAGCCGCGCTCAAAGAATTCTCGGTCCCGCTTGGAGGCGTAAGGGTCAAAGAGCGTTGTTTCGCGGTAATTGGTGCGCGGGAATAGGATTTTGGAATTGAACCACGACGAATCGGGCTGCGCCAGGTAGAGGTAGTGCTTGTCTCCAGCGTGGTTGTAGACCACGTCCATGACGTTTTTCATGCCGCGGGCGTGCAGGGCATCGGACAAGCGAATCAGGTCTGCGTTGGTGCCAAAGCGGGGGTCAACGAGGTAGTGGTCCGTGATGGCGTAGCCGTGGTACGACGCGCGCACTTGGTTGTTGGCAAGCCATGGGTTGATCCAGACGCTGGTAACCCCCAAGGACTGGATGTAGTCGAGGTGTTTTTCTATCCCGACGAGATCCCCGCCGTGGCGGTCGTAGGGTTCCTTGCGGTTGAGGCTGCGCTCGATTTGCCCGTCGACTTGGTCGTTTTTGGGGTCTCCGTTGGCAAAGCGGTCCGGGGTAATCAGGTAGAGGTGGTCTGCGGGCGTTATCCCCATGAGCTGGCGCTTGGAGGCGTCCCGAGGCTTCAACGCATAGGTGAATGCCAAATTGCCCGACGGCGTCTTGATTTGGAACGGAAGATTGGTCGGTTGTGCGTTCGGACTCATCCAAAGCACCAGTTTCATGTAGCCTCCGTTTTTTAGAACGGTGCCTGAAATCAATTTTATTTGGGAGTGCTTGAACAGAGGAAGGGCCTCGCACTTTCCTTGAATCGACGGCGACTTGACCAACAAGCGCACGGTGTCTCGGGCCATGCCTACCCACCAATGGGGAGGGTCAATGCGTTCCGGGGCGGTGGGGCCTTTTGCACCCAGAACAAGGGGGGCGAGGGCTGCTACAGCAAAGAAAAAACGTGCGAACGGTGGGAAGAATAGGCGCATGGGGAGGGAATGAAGGGAGAACGAAGGTAACGGGCCCGCAGGGAAATAAAAAAGGGGCCGCAAGCGGCCCCTCCTTTTTCCCTAACCCAGAGAAAAAATAATTACTTGGTAACGAATACCTTTTCTACGGATTTAACGCCGTTGGCAACGATTTCAACCATGTAGGTGCCCATTTCAACAGCACCGCCGTTGTTGGCATCCAGGTTCCATACGAAGCTGTGGTTACCGGCTTCCAAAGAACCAGCAGCCAAGGTCTTAACCTCTTGGCCCAACAGGTTCAGGATGCGTACAGATACGTCACCGGCCTTGCGGGTAGCAAAAGCCACTTTGGTGAAGTCAGCAGCAGGGTTTGGAGACACGGTCAAGTCGTTCAAAGACAACTCGCGGGTGCTCAAGTTGGGAGATGTACCGTCGCACTGGAAGCAAGCGTCGTAGCAGAACAAAAAAGCAGCATTGGCGGCAGGAACCACCAAGGTGCGGTTGATGTTGCCTGAACCGTCGTCTACACCGCAGTTGTCGGTAGCGATGGTGGAACCAGCAGTTCCTTCGTTGGTGCCCCAGTCGTTGTTAACGAACTTGTACAATTGGGTAACGCCAGCAGCAGAAGCAGGGTAGTCTACCGTGATAGCCCAGATGTTGCTGCCTTCGTCCGTCATGGCTGAAGCGGCGTTGCTGGGAGACCAATCGGCCATAGCAGTACCACCTGTGGTAGCGCCTTGGGTTTGGAAGTTACCGCCTACGCGCATGCCGTTGGCACCCAGGGTGTTGCCTGCAGCCAAGTAGTCGGTGATGTCCACTTTGTAAGTGATGGAAACTTGAGCGAAAGCTGCGCTTGCAACCAAGACAGCAGCGAGAGTAAGGGTTTTTTTCATGGTGTTTGTGTGTATTTGGTAATGGGTTGAGGGTACTAAGTTAGGAAAGGAAAGCGTTTTTTGACCGCTGAACGGTCGTTTTTTGAGGATCAATAACCGTCGTTTTGAATCAGGTTGGGATTGGCCAAAACGTCGGACGCGGGCAAGGGGTACAGGTTGAGGTCTGTAGAATTGGCCATCCCTTCTTTCACACCGCCTTTGAAGGGCCAGATGTAGGTACTGCCCGCGAATTTGCCAAAACGAACCAAATCTTGGCGGCGGTGTCCTTCGTAGTGGAGTTCGCGCATGCGTTCGTCCAAAATAAGATCCAGAGACAGGCTGCTCGCGTGGTTGCTGCTGTTGCCGTAGGCACGGGTGCGCAAATCGTTGAAATATCCCAGAGCCGTTCCCAAATTGGAACCGGTGCGTACGGCGCATTCGGCGTACATGAGGTAGATATCTGCCAGGCGGAACATGGGGAAGTCAACATCTACAAAAGTGATGGGCTCAACACCCGGGTTCCCGTTGCGGTCCACGTTGCGCCATTTGGTGACCACGTAGCCTTGGTAGGGATCCGCAAAGTCATCGATGGTATCGGTTTGGCGGGTATAGGTGGTGTCTGTACCGGCAATTTCCCGGCCGCGAATGGCAAAGGTGTAGCGGGTGTCCAAGCTGTCGTTCAAAACATCGGAGAACGACTTGCGGGCACGCATGCCTTGCCAGGCAGAGGTGGTTCCGTAGGCAATGCCGTACACCTGGTTGTGCATGTTGCCGTGCACCAAGAAGGTGGTTCCTCCGTAGTTCCGGGTGCGGTTGCCGTCAAAGGGAACGGCAAAGATGAACTCGGAGCTCAGGTGGTTGTCTGCCAGGAACAGGTGGCGGTAATTGGGGTCCAAAGCGTAGCCCTCTTGGATGACTTTTTCGCAGTCCGCCATGCACTTGGCCCATTCGGGCGAGCCTTTGTACACTTCGGCGTTGAGGTACACCTTGGCGCGCAAGGCGTACAAGGCTCCACGAGAAGCGCGTCCGTATTGGGTATTGATGCGGTTGGGCAACTCGTTTTCGATGGCCGTCAACTCGCTAACTACGTAGTCGTAGATCTGGTCGCGGGTTCTGCGCTCGGGGTAGTACACGCCGGGGCGGTCGCTTTCATCCACGAAGGGAATGTTCCCGTAGAGGTCCATGGCATGGTAGTAACTCAAAGCGCGCAAGAAGCGGGCCTCTGCCTTCATTTGCCGGACCACAGTCTTCTGCTCTTCCGTAAAATTCTTGCTGTCCATCCACTCGTCCGTGGTGTAGCGAATGAATTCGTTGGTCAAGGCAATTTGGTAGTAGGTGCGGTAGTAGAAGCTGTTTACAAAAGAACTGGTAGGGTCCCAGGTCATGGTCACCAATTCGGGCACGCCGGGGTCGTTCCAACCGCAGACGACTTCGTCCGTGGGCAATTCTTGGAGGTTCCACAGCAACCGAATGTACTGGGAGAAACCTTCGTCGATTCCGGAAATGTCGGGCTGGCCGGCAGGTCCGTTGTTGCCTGAAACTGCCAAACCTCCGTAGAGCTTGGCCAGGACGTTGTCGTAGTTCTCAAAGTCGGAATACACCGCCTCTGCGTTCATGCCGTATTTGGGCGTCAAGTCCAAATCTTTGGCACACGAACCGACCAGCAAAGCAGCGCCGGTCAAAAGGGAAAGGGATTTTACCAATTTCATCGGTTCCGTAGATTACAGTTGAACATTGAGTTGGATGTTGAACACACGCGGACGGGGGTACAGGTTGTTGTCGATTCCGCCGGCGATCTCGGGGTCCAAACCGCGGTACTTGGTGAGCACCAAAGCGTTCTGCATGGAGATGTTCAGGCTGGACGCAAAGCGGTCTTTGTACAGTTTGCCCAAATTGTAAGACAGGTACAGGTTGTCCAAGCGCAGGTAGGAAGCGTTTTCCAGGTAGTAGCTAGACAGGTACTGGGGCGTGCGGAACTGGCTCTCCAAAAAGTCGCTGGTCAGGTTGGTCAGGTGCGGCTGCGATCCGCCCACAGAGAAGTAGTTGCCGTTGACGGAGCGCACGTTATTGTAGACGTACTGACCCAATTCGGCGCGAACCGTGGCACCGCCGCTCCACCGCTTGTGGGTGAAGTTGAGGCTCAAACCAAACAAGGTGCGCGGCTCGGGGGTCCGGTTTTGGAACACCTTCAAGTCCGCCGTGTTGATGACTCCATCGCCGTTTTGGTCCACGTAGGCCTCAATGTCGGAGATTTTGCCGTCGCCGTCGATGTCTACCACCCCGGAGTAGCTGCCCAAAGCGGGGGTATTGCTCTTTTCAATGGGGCGGCCGTTGGCGTCAAAGCGCTGTTCAAAAGCGTAGTAGGTGAACATGGGGTTGTTCAGGGCGTGGATTTGGATGGTGTTTCCAACTCCGCCGGAAATACCGCCTACCTGAATCCCGGGGCTGGTGGTGTCGTCCACCAGCGCCAATTTCAAGATCTTGTTGCGGTTCAGGGCTCCGTTTACGCCTACTTCGAAGGTGGTCGTTTCGTTGGAAACCAGCACAAAGTTTACGTTGGCTTCAATTCCGCGGTTGGACATCTGGCCGACGTTGGTCAATACGCGGTTGGAGAAGTTGGTTCCCGCAGGAATGGGCACCACACCCAAGAGGTCGTAGGTGTATTTCTGGTACACATCCAAGGCACCGTTGATGCGGTTGTTTAGGAAGCCGAAGTCCAGACCGATGTTGGTGGTAGCGGTCTTTTCCCACTGCAGGTTGTAGTCGTAGGCATCCGGACGCAGCATGGTCACAAAGTCGTTGCCAAACTGGTACGACGCCGTGCTGGAGCTGGGCATGTAGTTGGGGATGTACGCGTAGTCGTTGAAGATATCTTGCTGACCGGTAATGCCCCATCCGGCGCGCCACTTCAAGGTAGAGAACGTATTTTGGTTGGCCAAGAACCCTTCTTTCAGCAGGTTGTGGGCAATGGCCGCGGAGGGGAACAAGCCCCAGCGGCTTTCCTTGGAGAAGCGCGACGAACCGTCTTGGCGCAAGGTGAAGGTAAACAAGTACTTGTCAAAGGCATTGACATTCCAGCGCCCGTAGAACGACATCAAGGCGTTTTCCGTAAAGAAGTCATTGGCGGCAGGTGCTACCATGGTGTCGGAACCGTCTGCGTTCAAAACGGGGAAAGTGGGGCTGGTAGTGCTCCAGTGCTGGAACGAGTAACCGCCCGTCACGTCGGTCTTGATGTTGGCGGTGAGGTTGGTCTTGTAGTTGAAATAGGCTTCCAGCAGGCGGTTGGTGCGGGTGGAGGCGTATTGGCCTTTCTCCCCTCCTTGGAACCAGCTGGCGGCCGCGGAAGCGGGGGTGAAGAAATTGCCGTTGGTGTGGGAATATTCTCCGCCCAGGTTCATGTACAGGTGCAACTTGTCGTCGGCGGTGGCCTTGTAATCGAACAATACGTTGCCCAACACGCGGGTGTTGTTTCCGCGGTCGGTGCGCTGTTCAATCAAACCGAGGGGGTTCTTGGGAGACAGGCCGTTGGGTTCGTTGTTGCGTACCCATTCGAAGTACCCGCCCAAAAAGGACGTGTCACCCGAATAAATAGGGCGCGTTGGGTCAAAGGTGACCGCGGTTCCAATGGCACCGGTGTTGGAATAGTTTTGGGTGGAGGAAATCAGTTTTCCAGCAACATTGGCCTTCAATTTTCCTTTGATGATGTCGGGCGAAGCATTCAAGCTGGCACTGTAGCGCGTCAAGTCGGACCGACGGAGGACACCGGTTTCGTGGTAGCGGCCCAGGCTCAAGCGGTAAGGCAAATTCTTGATGCCTCCGGTAAAGGCCACGTTGATGTCTTGCACCATACCGGTTTGGTAGATGACGTCTTGCCAATTGGTGCGGGTAGCGGAATCGGTGGGGATGATGGAGTCAAAGGTGCTTGCGCCGTTGCGGCTCACCTTGGTCCAGCCGGGGGCCGTAGCCAAGCGGCTGATTTGGGCTTTGGTTCCGTAGGTATTGACCGCGTTAGCGAATTCATCCGCGGACAATACATTGACTTGGTTGCGGTTGTTGCGTACGGAGTACACCACGTTGAGGTCTGCAGCGAAGGCTTTGCCGGCGGCGCCTTTTTTCGTGGTCACCAGGATAACCCCGTTGGCGGCGCGTGAACCGTAAATGGCTGCTGCGGAGGCGTCTTTCAAAATAGTAAAGCTCTCAATGTCTGCAGGGTTAATTAGGCCCAATCCGTCGGCAGGAAGACCGTCGATAACCACCAGCGGGTCGTTGCTGGCGTTCAGGGAAGAACCGCCGCGGATGCGGATTCGGCTGCCCGATCCGGGCTGACCGCTGTTGGAGGTGATGCGAACACCCGGCGTTTTTCCCACAATCAGTTGTTCGGGGGTGGAGAAAGCTCCGCGCTGGAAGGTGCGGGACTTGACGCTGACCAAGGAACCCGTGAGGTCTTTGGTACTGGATTGGCCGTAACCGATAACCACCACGTCGTCCAGTACGCTGACATCTTCGGTGAGGCTAAAGTTGGCAGAGGTTTCCTTGCCGGCAACCACGGTGACAGACTTGCTGGAAGCTTTGTAGCCCATGCCGCTGGCCACCAATTTGTACGTCCCTGCGGGCACATTCAAAAGGTAACCGCCGTTGGCGTTGGTAACTACAGCAAAGCTTTTGCCGTCTGTTTTTACGCTGACGCCGGGAAGCGTTTCGCCCTTGCTGGAGGTGACGGTTCCGCGGAGGGTGCCGTTTTGTGCCGATGCGCCAGCACTCAGCCCGATGGACAGTGCCGCTGCGATAAGCCATTGTAGGGGTTTCATCATGCGGTGGTTTTTGTGTTGCCGTGAAATGAGGATACCAAAGTAGGCATTAAGTGTATAAAATACAATATACCGCCCCGGAGGTTGGTAACAATTTTTTAACTGGCTGCTAAGGGCCGACGCGCGCACGGTCTTCTGTGCACGGTTCATGCGCGGACCAGGGCGATCGCAGGGGGGAAATAAAAAAGGGCGCCCCCACCGGAGACGCCCTTGCTAAAAATCGAATGTGCGGGAATTACGCGCAGTATTCTTCAAAAGCGTGCAGCAAATTTTCTGCAATGCTCTGGGCCGGACGTCCTTCGATGTGGTGGCGCTCAATCATGTGCACCAACTCGCCGTCTTTGAACAAAGCCATGCAAGGAGAAGAAGGAGGGAAAGGGAGCATCAGTGCGCGGGCGCGGTCAACGGCCTGGGTGTCGTTGCCGGCAAAAGCAGTCACCAAACGGGTGGGCTTGTGGGCAGCGCTGGAAACCGCATGCACCACACCGGGGCGGGCGGAACCTGCGGCGCAACCGCAAACCGAATTGACCACAAACAAAGTGGTGCCTTCGGGGTTTAACAAAGCAGCATCTACAGCTTCTGGGGTGCGGGCTTCGGCAAAACCGGCCTGCACCAATTCTTGGCGCATGGGAGCAATCAAATCTTCGGGGTACATACCTTTGGTCTGTCTAGAGTTACTATGAATACAAATTTACGCCGTTTGGGTTCACGGGCCGGTGGTCGGGGCCTCTTTTTCCTGCTTGTCTTGCTGGTTTTTACAGGTTCCCTTTCCGCCCAAGACCCCAAGGCCTGGGTAGCGGCCGCGGAGGCCAGCCAAGTAAGGTACAACGCGTATGCCACGCTGCGCATTTCGTCGGTTCGGCCCACCTACACCCGGGTGATGGAAGTCCGCGCTTGGAATTTCAGCAACACCCATGCGTTGGCCGAGGTGCTCAGCCCGGCGCAGGACAAGGGCACCGCCTACCTGCGGGCAGACAAGAAAATGTGGAGCTACCTTCCCAAGGCCAAGCAAGTGGTGCAGTTGCCGGCCTCCATGCTCATGCAGGGCTGGATGGGGTCGGACCTCCAGCTGGACCAAATTTTGGGAGAAGCGTCGTTTTCCAAAGAATACACCCTGTCATTGGCGGAAGCGACGACCACCACCAACAACCGAAAGTGCCGGGTCATTGCCGCGGTGCCCAAGCCCGGACTCCCGGTGGTGTGGTCCAAAGTGCTGCTGCACTTGGCGGTAGACAAGCCCGACGTGGTGCGGGTGGAATACCTGGACCGACGCGGTAAGTTGGCCCAGACCTTGGATGTTTTGACCTACAAAACCTGGGACGGCGTGCGGATGCCCAGCGAAATTCGCTTCCAGCCGTCGGGCAAGAAGCAACACACACGCATGGAGGTTTTGGCGTGGGAACGTCGGCCCGGATTGACCCCCGGTTTCTTTACGGTGGACAAATTGAAGGCCCTTCCTGCTAAATGAGCGCTGGTCCGTCTTTTTGGATGGGTTTCCGGCTTGCACTGCGGTTGGCGTGGAGAAACCTGGGCCGCAACCGGCGCCGGAGTGCTATCTCGGTGGCTGCGGTGGCTTTTGCCCTCTTTTTTGCCGTAGTCATGCGGTCCTTGCAGCTGGGCGTGTACGGGCACATGATTGAAACCTTGGTGGGCAATGTGCTGGGATACACCGAAGTGGCCGCGGACGGGTACTGGCCGTTGCAAAACCTGGACGCCGCCATGCCCGAAAACCTCGAATGGCTAAAGGCTGTAGAGCAAGATCCCCAAGTCAAAAAAGCCGCGCCCCGGGTATCGGGATTTGTTTGGCTCAGCGGTGCAGCCGGGGGCAGCGTTGCCCAGTTTGTGGGCATTGACGCCCAGCGCGAGCAACGCGGCATTGGAGAAGGCCCGGCTGGATCCATTTGGCTGGGCCCCGGATTGGCCCGCCAGCTGGGCGTTTCCGTGGGCGACTCCGTGGTGGGGCTGGGCCAGGGGTACCAAGGCAGCTTGGCCAACGGCGCCTTTGTGGTGGCGGGCGAAGTCGTTATAGGCAACCCCGAATTGGAAAAACGACTGGCCGTAGTTGCCCTACCGGATGCCCAGCAATTCTTTGGGGCCTACGGACT
>JBIIBX010000208.1:0-2557 GCA_044239185.1 Schleiferiaceae bacterium
GTCGACGGTGTCGCACCCCGCCATGCCAATCACCAGCAAGGCGACCGCGAAGATTCCTACGAGAAAACGGTTGTGTCGCATGGGTTAAAAGCTTGTAGTCATGGAAATGGCCAATCCGTTGGAAGGCGGAACCACGCGGCAAATGCCTCCCACGCAGAAGATCCCCTGTTGCTGGCGGCCGTAATTGATTTGGATGCGGGTGTTTCCAGAGAAGTGAATCAGCGAAAAGATGGGGTAGTGCAACCGACGCCCGACGGAGGGGTGTCCGTAGTTGTAAATTTCTTGCAAGGCAAGGGTCCACCGATCGGACATGGTCCATTCCACCAAGCCCATGACCGCATCGCCCCGAAACCCGTTGGCCAGGTTCCACTGGCCTTCGTACCGCAGGGTTTGGCCGTTGGGCAGGGTGTGCTGGAACTCGGCAACGGCCGCGCGCACGGTCAACAAGGAATCGGAATCCGGGCTGTTCAGAATCACGGCATCCGCCACGCCGTCGTTCAACACGGTTTTGTTGTAGCGCAGGTCGTACAAGGTCAGTTGCCCCTTGGATTTTTTGGAGAATTTCTTGCGGACCTCCAGATTCACGTCCCGGAAGTAGAGAATATCGCCGCGTTTTAGCCAATCCGATTGGTAGCCGTCGGTTCCGATGGCGCCAATAGGAACACCGGTGGCGACCGGGCTTTTTTGCAAGGACTCTGCCCAAGAGGCATTCAATGCGACCGTTAGCCCCGTTTTTCCGCCCAAAAAGCTGCCTTTTTTGAACGCCTTCACAATATCCAACTCGCCGCCTTGCTCGCCGTTGATTTGCGTGGCGTAAGGGAACAGAGCCGGCAAGGCGTAGGTGTGCAATTTGGAAGTGGGAGGAAGGAAATTGACAAAGACATCGAACTGCTGGGCGCTGCGGTCGCTTCGGAAGCTCATGTTATCGACGCGCTTGACCGATCCCTGCACCGAAAACCCTTTGATTTGGTAGGTCAAGGTGGACCGAAGTGCCTGCCCCGGACGGTAGATGTAGTTGTTGTCAAACGACGGGTCGTTGGCTTTGTAGACGTACTCGCTGTTGAGGTTCCATTTTCCTTTGGTCAGCGAAAAGCGCGCTGCCCCGGCGGCCACATTGGCCGGTAAGTTCAATTCGGGATCGTTGGCTGGCTGGTATTTGCTCACAAAACTTCCTCCGAGAACCGCGGCGCCGGCCTTCCAGGGGAGGTTGTACTCGGCGTCGATTCCGCGCACAATTCCTTCTCCGAGAGCAAAATACCGCCTTTGTTTGCCCAATATGCCTTTGATCTGCAGTCCGTTTTTCCACCGGGTCGCAATGCGCACGCCGTCCATGGCGTTATCGAGTCCCAGCCCGCGTTCTTCGTAGGCGCGAAAAATCATGCCGCTGCCAAACTGCTCGTAAAAATTGCCGACCGTTATGTCAAAACCGTCTTGTTCGAATTGCACAAAACGGTAGGGAATGCCTTGGCCTTTAAACCCTTGGGGATATCCGAGGATGGGGTTTTGGTAATTCTCGTAGCGCATGCCGGCGCGGAGCCCGCCCTGGGTGTAGGTAAAGGTGGCAAAGCCCTGCCCGCGGAATTTGTCTTCTGGGTAGTACTGGCCTGTGGGATCTAGGACGCTGTCCCGTACATAGGCTTGTCCGTCAAACTGAAAGATGGCGTGCAATTCCCCCTTTTGGCCTTCTGATCCCAACGGCTGCGACCAAGCCGAACTCCCGAGAGCGGCCCCAAGGCCTGCTAGGGCCCATTTCAAGTGTTTCATGCTCAGTGGCCGGAAGTGCCGGCGGCGTTTTCAGCGGTTCCTCCGGCTGCGGCGGCGCGAATGGCCTCCACCAGGTGTTTTTCTTCCCCAGGCACGTATTTGTTGGCTTGGTACACAATTTCCCCCTTGCCGTTCAGCAAAAAGGTGTGTGGAACGTTGTTGACACCCATAGCGCGGCGCAGCACGCTGTTGGCATCCAAAATCACCCGGTAGTCCCATTCTTGCCCAGCCACAAACGGACCCACTTTGGCCGATGTGCGTGCATCGTCAATGGAGACGGCAATCAATTGAACACCGGTCGATTTTTGCAGCTCTTCGTAGTAGTCGTTAAAAGCATTCAACTCGCTGATGCACGGCTTGCACCACGTGGCCCAAAAGCTCACCACCAAGGGCTTGCCGTCGTTGGTCAGGGTAGCCGCGTCAATGGACTTCCCTTCCATTGTTTGGACGGTGGCATGGGGCAGGCCTTGGGCAGATGCCAATGGCGTCAAGCCAAATACAAGTAGAGCGAGGAGTAGGTTGCGCATGGGAGTTTTCTGAGAATACGAAGATAACAAAAAAGGGGCCATTCCTTGCGGAATGGCCCCTTGGAGGCGCGTGGCGCCTGCAAAAGAAAAGCGTATTAGTGGGCGACCGTCAGGCGAACGGTTTGAACGGCGTCGTTCATCACCACGCGAGCGGTGTAAACGCCGTTGGGCAAACCAGCTACGGGTAGGGCCAACTCGTGGTTGCCGGCTTCCAAGGCGCGTGCAGGAAGTTCTGCTACCACCTGACCGTTCAAGTTGGTCAAAGA